>CALDLU010000095.1:0-1453 GCA_937915245.1 uncultured Clostridia bacterium
CAATAATTGTTGGGCAATCACTTGTAGGAAGAATAAAAATCAACAATGAAAATGCTGGAACATATGAACTTAATTCAACAAACATTGATATATCAGAATTAAAAGTTCAAAATGGAATAGAAGACTTTACAGAAAACTATGAATTTATATTTAATGGTAATGTTACAATAAATAGTAAAAATGTTGATGTTACTGTTAATAGAATAAGATTAACATACAATGGTCAAGTTCAAACAATTAATGAGTTTTTAGTTTTTGAAAGTTTGGAAGAAGATTTGCAAGAAATAGCAAAAACTTCAATTTTGGTTTCATATGACAAAGAAGTTATTGATGCTGGAAGTTATGAAGCAACAATTTCTTCAAACACAAATAATTTTGTATTTGTTGTTACTGGTTATACTGATAACAAAATTCAATTCACTGTTTCAAAGAGAAATATTATTTTCAGTCTTGGAGAAAATCCAATACAAAAAGTATATAACCCAACAAGCGACCATAAATCTAATTTTGAACCAGAATTTGTTTCAGGATTAATTGCTGGTCAAGAATTGAAAGGTGAATATAGATTATCACAAGTAGGACTTGGAGTTGGTATTTACACTCAAGACCCTAACTATAACGAAAATGGTTATGTAATCTTTGATAATTTGGAAATCATTGCCAAGGGTGAAAATATTATAGATAAAAACTATAATGTATTAACAAAAATTGGTGCAGTGGAAATTATTCCATTTGAAATAACAAAAGATAATGCATACTTAAATGAAACACAAATTGTTTACTCAAAGAGTGAAGCATTAAACAGTTTAACATTCACATTCTTTGATGCCAATAAACAATTACAAACAATAACAGCACAAGATAATACTCTTGGAACAATAAGTTTGGTAGAAACAAGTGCGATAAATGTTGGAACTTATCATATTAAAGTTACAATAAATAACTGTACATTAACAGATGGCGATGAATATGAATTTGAAATTATACCATTTGAAATTACAGATATTGATTATTTAAGTGAAAAAGAATACGATGCAACAAGCAATGTTGTAAATGGTAATAATGATACAATTTTAACATCATCACAAGTGTTTGCTGGTGATAATATTGAAATTGTGGGAACATATGTTGATAACGATAACATTGCAGTGAGAAATGCAAGTCAAGAAGATTACACAATAATATTCGCAATTAAAAATGCAGATACACTTCCTGCAATGAATTACCAAATCAGTATTACAAGTAAGGGTAAAATAACTCAAAGAGTAATCACACTTAATGTAAACAAAGAATTGGTATACAAAGCAGATGGAGAATATGCAATTCCATACAAACAAGAAGATTTCACAATGATTGGAACTATTGTAAGTGGACAAACATTGGAAGGAATTGTAAAATTCAAAAAACAAGATACATTGGGAGTTATTGATTTAACTCAAGTTGATTTGTCAGG
>CALDLU010000096.1:0-16241 GCA_937915245.1 uncultured Clostridia bacterium
TGTACAAATGTGGATAACTTTTTATAAAAGGACGGATAAATGAAAAAGAAAATTTTGATTACTGCGGCACTCCCTTATATTAACAATGTGCCACACCTTGGGCATATTGTTGGTTGTCATTTGCCAGCCGATATATTTTATAAGTTTAATAAGAGCATAGGCAATGATGCTGTTTTTGTTGGTGGTAGTGATGACCACGGCACAGCAACACTTATTTGTGCAAAAGAAAATAACTTGACACCAGATGAACTTGTTAAAAAGTTTGATAATATTCATAGGGCAATCTATAAAAAACTTAACATTGACTATTCATTAAACAGTGGAACAAACACAAAAGTTCATAATGAAGTAACACAAGCATTTTTCAAAAAGTTAGATGAAAACGGATACATTAGTGAAAAAGAAGATGAGATGCTATATTGCGAGCATGACCATATTGCCCTTGCAGATAGATTTGTTATTGGCAAGTGTCCAAAATGTGGTTATGAAGGTGCATATGGCGACCAATGTGATAAATGTGGTGAAACATATGAAACAAGTGAACTTATTGACCCAAAATGTAAGTTCTGTGGAAACAGTGCAGTAAGAAAGTCAACAAAGCACTTGTATTTGAGATTAGACAAACTTGAACCAAAACTTAATGAGTGGATAGAAAGCAAAAAAGACACTTGGCGTCCAACAGTTTACAAAGAAGCAAAAAGATGGATAAACGCAGGACTTGAACCAAGAGCAATAACAAGAGATATACCTTGGGGAATAAAAGTTCCAAAAGAAGGGTTTGAAGACAAAGTATTCTATGTTTGGTTTGATGCACCAATAGGTTACATTTCAATCACAAAAGAACTTGGTGGGGATGAGTTAGTTAAAAAGTATTGGCAAAGTGATGATGCTGAAATTTATAACTTTATTGGAAAAGATAATATTCCATTCCACTCTGTATTCTTCCCAGCAATGTTGATTGGTGAAGGTGAATATAATTTGGCACATAATGTTGTTGGCTTTTGCTTTATGAATTATGAAGGTCAAAAATTCTCAAAGAGCAAAAATATTGGAGTATTCTGTGATGGATTACTTACAAGTGATATAGATATTGACACATTGAGAGCATATCTTGTAACAGTGTTCCCAGAAAACAAAGATAGCGACTTTAAGTGGGAAGATTACAAACTTACAACAAACAGTGAACTTGTTGGAAAATTTGGTAATTTCTTTAACAGAACACTTAATATGATTTGGAAGAATTTTGAAGGTAAACTTGATTTTGAATTAAATGACACAGTTGAACTTAATGAATTTGATAACGAAATGATTGATGCAATAAAAACTTATCCTGACAAAATAAAAGATTTATTTACTCACACAGAATTTAGAGAAGCATTTAGACAAATAATGAATTTTGCAGGTGTTGGAAACACATATCTTGAAAAATCAGCACCTTGGACTTTAATTAAAAATGGTGAAATAGATAAAGCAAAAAAAGTTTTGTATTTATGTTTAAATATGGCAAAATCTTTATGTATTGTTGCAAGCCCAATTATGTGTAATCGTACACAAGAAATTTGGACAGAACAACTTAACTTTGCTGGTAGCCCAAGTGAAGATGGATACTGGGATAATGCAAAACTTATTGACATTAAAAAAGACCATAAGACAAATGCACCAAAACCACTTTATGCAAGAATTGATGATGATAAGTTAAATGAATATAAAGAACATTTTTCAAAACCATTTGATATGAGTGAACTTAAAAATTGGTAAAAATATGAAAATAGAAACAGAAAAATTAACACAAAATCAAATAAAAAACCTATCTCCACTTGTGCTTGCATTTGTGGGAGATGGAGTTCACACAATTTTTGTTAGAGATTTTATTGTTAAAAGCAAATTGGAAAAATTGAATGACTATAACAAAGATTGTTCACATTTTTGTAAAGCAAAAACACAAAGTTTGGTGCTTGACAAAATTGAAAGTAGTTTAAGTGAAGAAGAAAAAGATATTGTAAGGCGAACAAGAAATGCAAAAACAAACAATATTGCCAAAAACAGTAATTTGACTGAATATAAAAAAGCAACTTGTTTTGAAGCACTTGTTGGATACTTATATTTAAGTGGACAAACAGAAAGAATGAACGAGATATTAGATATTTCTGTTCAATAATCTTGTGAGCAGGGATTGACATCTCATATGAAATAATAGTAGTTTCAAAATAAATTTTTGAAATGACAAAACAAAATAAAAAGGAAAAGAAAATGATAGTAGAAGGTAAAAATCCAGTAAAAGAATTATTGGAAAGTGGAGCAACAATAAACAGATTGTTTGTTCAAAATGCAAAACTTTATGACAAAGTATCAAATCAAATAATAAGTATGGCAAAACAAAATAAAGTTAGAATTGATTTTGTTTCAAAAGACTTTTTGGATAAAAAAAGTACAACAAAACATCATCAAGGTTTTATTTGTGATACTGTTGATTTTGCATACTGTGATGTTGATGATATATTAAAACTTGCAGAAGAAAAAAATGAAGCACCTTTTATTGTTATTTTGGACGGTATAGAAGACCCACACAATTTTGGTGCAATTATTCGTACTTGTGAATGTGCAGGAGTTCATGGAATTATTATTCCAAAAAGAAGAGCGTGTCCTGTAAATGAAACAGTTATAAAAACAAGTGCTGGTGCAACAGCAAATATGAAAATTGCAAGTGTTATAAACCTTAACAATACTATTGCAGATTTAAAGGAAAAAGGTGTTTGGGTTTATGGACTTGAACTTGGTGGAAAAGATATAAACAAAACTAATTTGTCTGGAGCGATTGCTTTGGTTGTTGGAAGTGAAGGTTTTGGAATAAGCCACTTGGTAAAAGAAAATTGTGATGAAGTGGTATCACTTGCACAAAAAGGACAAATTAACAGTTTGAATGCAAGTGTTGCTTGTGGAATTGCTGTATATAAAATTTTGGAACAAAGATAATGGGAAAATTGAGTGATGAACAATTAGTAAAACTAGCAAATAGTGGTGATGATTCATCACTCGATTTTTTATTGAAAAAATACAAAAGAATGGCAAATAAAATTGTAAGAAGTTATTTCTTAATTGGTTCTGATTATGATGATTTGTTGCAAGAAGCAATGATTGGTTTATACAAAGCAATCAAAGGTTATAAAGAAACGGAAAAAGCAAGTTTCAAAACATTTGCATATTTGTGTATAACAAGAAATGTGCAGTCGGCAGTAAAGAGTGCGCATAGCAAAAAAAATGCAATACTCACTGATGCAATTTCTCTTTCCAGTGTTTCCAAAAATGATGATAACGATGAAATAGATTTAATTATTCCATCAACAGTGCTATCACCAGAAAAAGAATTGATTGAAAATGAAAATTATGAAGAAATAAAAAAACTTATCATAACAACACTTTCAAAATTTGAGCAGGAAGTTTTAAAATACTTTTTGCAAGGGGAAAGTTATGAACGGATTGCAAAAACCCTTAACATATCATACAAAAGCGTTGACAATGCGTTGTCAAGAATAAGGAGTAAATTGTCTTTTTTAAAGAAATAAAAAATGGATAAAATAATTTATTTTGACAAATTTAATAAAATAAAAGCAGAAGAATATAAAAAATTATATTCTTTTTTACCAAAATCAAGAAAAGAACAAATTGACAAAATAAATGATATAAATACAAAAAAAATAAAAATAATTGAATATTATTTAATAAAAAAATATTTAAAGTTAAAATTAAATAAAGATTTTAATTATTCAAAAAATGGGAAGCCGTTTATTATAAATGAAAAACGCTTTTCAATTTCTCACACAAAAAATGCCTTGGTTCTTGCTATATCAAACAATAATATTGGAATAGATATGGAAGAAATTAAAGAGCATAAAATAAATTTGATAAAAAAAGTTTGCAATGAAATAGAGATTGCAGAAATTGAAAAAAGCAAAAATAAAATAGAAAAATTTTTGGAAATTTGGACAAAAAAAGAAAGCACTGTAAAATTATTAGATAAATCTATCTTTTATGATACAAAAAATATATTAAATACAAAAGAAAATATTAAGTATAAAGCTTTTAAAAAAAATAATAATATAATTACACTTGCAAAGTTATGTCAAAAAAATTGAAAAACATAATGTAAAAAGACATAAAATTCTTTTTGCGAAAATCAAAATGTATGCTATATTGTTTTTGAAAAAAGGGGGAAGGAATGAAAAAATTTTCAAAAATTATTACAACTATGTTTATGCTTGCTGTGATAGTAATATCTGGTGCAATGCTTGTTGGGTGTGGAGAAAAGGACTTTGATAAATCAAAAATAAGCATTGGGCAAACATCTTTTACATATGATGGCAATTCTCATATTTATGAAGTAACATATGAAGATGAAAAAGATGTTATAGTAAAGTATTCACTTGATGGTGAAAACTTTGTTGACAAAGAAAATATAAATTTAAAGAATGTTGGAATATACACACTTTATTTCAAATTGTCCTTGGAAGGATATAATGATTATACAGGTAATGAAAAAGTTGGAATAAAAGGTTTTGAAGCAATAACTCAAAGTACTGTTTCTAGTTTTGCAAATTTTGCCGATGCAATGGCAAATGTTCAAAACAACGGTACAATAAAAATGTTTGATAATGTTGAACTAACACAACCATTAGCAATTTCAAAATCAATTACTCTTAATGGTCAAGGGAAATATAATATCAAAGCAAGTGATTCTTTTGCTGGTGGAAATATATTAGAAATTGAAACAGCAGATATTACAGTAACACTTAAAGATGTTAATATTAATGCAAATCAAAAAGCAAGAATTGCATATGTTGAAGCTGGAAAACTTGTTGTTGATGGTGCAGTGCTTGAAAATGGATATAGAGCAGATACTTACGCATATGGTGTTTATATAACAAAAAGTGCATCTTTTGAAATGATAAGTGGGTCAATTAAAGGACATCAAAAAGAAGCAGACACAGAATATACAAAAAAATATTGTGCTGACCTTTGGATTGGTGCAAATGCAAATGGTGTAATAAATGGTGGCGAAATTGAAAATATGTTTATCAATGCCAACAGTTATTCACAAACAAATCCTGGGAAAGTAACAGTAAATGGTGGAAAAATTTATAACGCATATGTTGAATATGGAAATGGTTATGGTGCAAAATTAGAATTTAAAGGTGGCGAAATTATGACATTAAGAATTTCAACAACTGAAAGCAATGGTAATTTTGTTGTAGTTTCACCAATAATAAATACAACATATGTTGGTGGGGTAACAGAATAAACTTATAAATAAAAACGAAAATCTTGTCTAAAAATAGACAAGATTTTTTTGTAATATAAAACAAAACATTTTTATGAGTTGAAAAAATTTCTTTTATATGGTAACATATAAAAACCAAAGGGAAAAAACAAATATATATGATAATAGGAAAACGGATTAAAGAACTTAAATCTGAACTTAAATATAAAAGACACAATAATGATTTTGTTATTATTGATGATGAAAGAGCAATTATAAATGTCGGTGCTGAAAATTATGACGATATTTTTTCACCATATTGTTATAAGGGTGGCGACACACTTTCACCAAGTTTGGTTGAATATCTTGGGCAAAAAAGTAATGCAGTGCATTATGACTATGATTTAACAATTCGTTTTCATGTTAAAAATGCAACAGAAGAAAAGCGAGTTGAAATTGAAAACGCTATAAAAGAAAATTATGTAAATGAAGTTCGTGGCATAGAAGAAAAAATGCACAGAACAACAATTTTCTCTATGTGGTTTGTTGCACTTGGTGTTATATTTTCGGCATTGTATTTAATTTTAACACATTTCACATCTGTGGAAGTTACATATTTACTTGACCTTTTTGCATGGTTGTTTTTGTGGGAAGGAACTGATGCTTTCTTCTTGGATAGACGAGTTATGCAGTTAAATTTAGTTCGAGCGTACAGACTGGCAACTGCCAAAATAGAAATTATTGAATTTGAACCATACTAAAAGGATAAAAGAAAATGTATCACACAATTTTTCATATAGGTAACATCATATTTTATATATTATTAGTAATAAGTTTTATACTATTGTTGCAAAAAATAATTCATCATATTTTTGGATTATTTCCTGCAAAAAAATTTCCAGATGCAAAATCTGACCACAAGTTTGCAATTTTAATTCCTGCAAGAAATGAAAGTGCAGTTATTGAGCAATTATTGTTGTCAATTAGCGAACAAAATTATAATCACGATTTAATTGAAACATATGTTATTGTTGAAAAAGAAGATGACCCTACTTGCGAAATAGCAAAAAGATATAAAAACACAAATATTTTTATTCGTAAGCACCTAGAAAATAAGGGAAAAGGTTATGCACTTGACGAAGTAATAAAAGATATATTTGAAAAGGGCAAAGAATATGATGCCTTTATAATTTGTGATGCAGACAATGTTTTGGACAAAAATTTCGTTTATGAAATGAACAAAACATATGATGCTGGCTACAAACTTTGTCTTGGTTACAGAAATAGCAAAAACTGGAATGGTGGCTGGGTTGCATCTTGCAGTGCTTTAACATTTTCTATGATTAACACTTTTCATAACAAAAGTAGAGCAAGATTTAATCGTAATGTAATGGTGAGTGGAACTGGTTTTTATATCGGCTATGATATATTAAAACAAATGGGTGGTTGGAATTTTTACACATTAACCGAAGATTATGAAATATCTCTTTTCTCAACACTTAACAATGTAAAGTCAACATATAACGAGTATGCAGAGTTCTATGATGAACAACCAACATCGTTAAAAGCAAGTTGGAATCAAAGACTTCGCTGGGTTAAAGGTTATGGTCAAGTTAATAAACAATATCAAAAGAAACTGCTCAAAAGTGCAGTTTTTGACAAAAAAAATCGTTGGAGCAAAGTTGAGTATGCAATGAGTGTGTTACCTGTTATGATACTTCTTGCCTCAACAATTGTGTATGCAGTTTTCACACTTGTTTTGGGGATTGTTGGCTCGTGTTTGCACGAAGCGATTGCATGGCAAGTTTGGAGAGCGTTTGGTATTGTTATAGGAGTTATTTATTTATTCTATTTCTTCTATGCAATGGTAATGCTTCTTGTTGAAAGAAAACATATAAACATAACATTCAAAAATGCTCTTGTATGTTGTCTTATGAGTGTATTTTACTGGGCAATGTATATTCCATTATATATTACAGCATTATTCAAAAAAGAAGTAGAATGGAAACCTATTGTACATAGTGTGCATATGAGTCAAGATGGCGACACAAAGGTGGAAGTAAGTTTGGAAGAAAGTGCATCTGCAAGAGATATAGATGATGATGAAGGTCCAATTCTTTAATATTAAAAGGATAATTTATGGAAAAAGTTGAAAGTATTTTAAAATACTATTTACAAACAGCAAAACTCAAAGATGTTGTTAGAACTGGTTGGAAATATTGGAATGTAAAAAAGGAAAGATTAGAAAGTGTTGCAGAGCATATTTATGGAACATGTATGCTTGCCATTGGAATTTGGTCGCAAACATTACCACCAGTAAATTTGTCAGAAGTTTTGCTTACACTTGCAATTCACGAAACTGAAGAAATAATAATTGGAGATTTAACTCCATTTGATAAAGGGTACAGTGAAAAAGAAAAGCAAGGCAGAGAAGCTGTTGAAAAAATATTTTCCAATATGGTTGCAAAAGAAGTTTTTGAAAACTTGTTAGATAATTTTAACAATGGTACATCACCTGAAGGTATTTTTGCAAAAAAATGCGATAAACTTGAATGTGATTTGCAAGCAAAAATCTACGATGAACAAGGTTTTATGAGTCTTGAAAATGCCCAAAAATGTGTTAAAGAAAGTGATAAAATAACAAAATTGCAAGCAAGAGGTGCAAAGAAAGCATCAACATTCTTTATATATAATGACAGACCAATATTTACAAAAGATGTTAAAGATGAAGATAAAGATATGTTTGTTGAAATATCAAAATATATAGAAAAACATAAAATTCTTGATTTATTAAAAAATTAAATAAAAAAGTGAATAATTTTTACGAGTTATTCACTTTTTTTAAAATCTTTTAAATAAATTTTCATAACACTTTTCATTGAGTATAAACTATCTTTGTCAATTATTATACTATCATATACTTCAAAGCCAAGTGGAGCAAGTGTTGATATAAGAAGATAGTGAGTGTCATAATCAGATTTTGAAGGTTCAACAGAACCATATGGGTGATTGTGAGTAAACACCAATTTTTTCTCTGACCTTTTTATTAACTTGCATAATAGTTTTGGAATGTCAATTTGGACTTCTTTAAAATCGCCTTCTGCAATTTTTTCACAAAATGAAAATTTGTCATTTTTATCCATATATGCCACATAAACACATTCATTTTTCTCATCTTTAAAATACGGGTATATAAGTTTATGTAAATCACTATAATTATTTATATAATTTTTGTTGGAGTTTATTTCATTTGTGTATATTTCAAAAAGTTGTGGAATGTATGTGATTAGTCTTGCTGTTATATCTCCAACTCCGTCAACTTCAATAAGTTCTTCATAACTTGCATTTAATATGCGTGAAATAGAACCGAACTTGTTTAAAAGTCTGTGAGCAATTTCATTTGTATCTTTTCTGGCATTTGTAACTGTTAAAAGTTGTTCAACAATTTGAACATCGGTTAGGTTTTTTAGTCCAACTCTGTCAATTAATTGTCTTAATCTTTTTCTATGACCTTTATGACAATTTGATGTATCCGTTTCCATAGCAAAAGTATATCACAACAAAATATTCGCAATCAAGTGATTGGTATATTTTAATAAAATTTTTAAATATGATAAATTAGAAAAAAAGAGTATATATTTGACAAAATTCGCTAGATTATGTAAACTTGTCTTGTTATAGGGGAGTAAAATGAAAATAGCGATTAGTGCAGATAGTACATGCGATTTATCTAATGAAATTTGTGAAAAATATGATATTCACCTTAATGCAATGCCATTTTCACTTGGTGAAGATGATTTAAGGCATGATGGTGTTACAGGTACTACAAAAGATGTTTTTGAATATGTTGAAAAAACCGGTAAGTTGCCAACAACATCAGCATATAATGAATATGAATATACTGAACATTTTAATAAATTATTAAAAGATTATGATGCAGTAATTCATGTTTCTTTCTCGTGGGAAATTTCTTCCACAGGTTCAAATGCAAGACGAGCAAGTGAAAATATGCAAAATGTTTACACAATAGACAGTCGTAATCTTTCTTGTGGATTTGGCCTTGTTGTTTTGGAATGTGCAATTTGGGCAAAAATGGGAAAGAGTGTTGAAGAAATTATAAAACACGCAGAAGAAATTAGAGATAAAATTCAAACATCATTTTTGATTGATACTTTGGAATACTTGCATAAAGGTGGAAGATGTAGTGGTGTTGCCAAAGCATTTTCAAAATTTTTACAAATAAAACCAAGAATAAGTATTGTTGACGGCAAAATGGAAGTAACAAAAAAATATGTTGGCAATATTAATAATTGCTTAATTAAGTATTGTGATGATATATTGAGAGAAGCAAAACCAAATTTGGATAGAGTGTTTGTTATATCATCTTCACCAGTTGAAGCAGAAGAAAAAATAATACAAAAACTTAAAGATTATGGCTTTAAGGAAATTTTGGTTGGACAAGCAGGTCCATCAATAAGTATCCATTGTGGTAAAAAGACATTGGGTATAATGTACATAAAGGAGTAGTAAAATATGAAGATAGGAATTACAGCAGATAGTACTTGTGATATCCCAAAAGAATTAAGAGAAAAAAATAATATAGATATAATACCTTTTGGTGTTATGCTCGGTGATGAATTAAGACATGATGGTATAAATGTTACACCACAAGATTTGTATGATTATGCTGACAAAACAAAAGAATTGCCAAAAACATCAGCAATAAACGAAGTTGAATATGAAGAATTATTTTCACGCAAATTACAAGAATATGATGCTTTAATACATTTTTGTTTGTCATCAGAAATTTCAAGTGCGTGTAGTAATGCGAAAAGAGCAGCAGAAAAATTTGAAAATGTTTATGTTATAGATACAAAAAGTTTGTCAAGTGGTTCTGGACTTTTGGTTTTATCTTGTGCTGACAAAATAAAAGAAGGTAAAGATATTGAAACAATTTTAAAAGAAATTAATGAAGAAGTCCCAAAAGTTCAAGCATCATTTTTGATTGACACATTAAAATATCTTCACAAGGGTGGAAGATGTAGTGGCGTTGCAAAACTTGGTGCAGCATTATTTAACATAAAACCAAGAATAAGTTTGGTTGACGGAAAGATGGAAGTTACAAGAAGGTATATGGGAAGCATAAGTTCCTGTTTGGTAAAATACTGTAAAGATATGTTAAAAGAAGTTGAACCAAACAAAGATAGGGCTTTTGTAACATATTCATCTCCTGTTGAACCTGCAAGAACAATTATCATAAATATGCTTAAAGAATATGGCTTTAAAGAAGTTGTTGAATGTAGTGCTTGCTCAACAATTTGCACTCACTGTGGACCAAAAACTCTTGGTGTATTATATATTGCAAAATAAGAATTTTGAACCATTATTTATATAATGGTTCTTTTTTTATATCAAAAATGGGCTGTATCCCTTTAAAATAAAGGGATTCGGCAAATTTTTTTTGTAAATTAGTTTGAAAATTATATAAAATGGGGTATAATATAATCACTTAAAGAAATCTTTAAGAATCCAAAAAAAGGGGAAAGGTATGAACAAAGGAGAATTAGTTAAGGCAATGGCTGACAAGGCTGGCTTAACAATTAAAGAAGCTGGAGTTGCATATGACGCTTTTGTTGAAGTTGTAACTGACGCTATGAAGAAAGGTGAAAAAGTTCAACTTGTTGGTTTTGGAACATTTGAAGTTCGTGAAAAAGCAGCAAGAGAAGGTATTAACCCACAAACAAAAGAAAAAGTTAGTATACCTGCTTCAAAGGCACCTGCATTAAAGTTTGGAAAGGCTTATAAAGACTTATTCAACTAATAAGCAAAAAAATATCTACCAATTTTGGTAGATGTTTTTTTTATGTCTTATTGATGATTAAATTTCTTTTCAAAATATTTTATAAGTGCTCTTTTGGTGTATTCATTTTCGCAATATGCGAGCCACTTTAAAGTTGCAACATTAATATTTATTCCATCTTTTAGTTCACAGACAATTTCAACTTTGTCGCCATCATTAAGTTTTGTGTATATTGGAGAACTGTTTGGAGAGTCGTTAATAAAAGCATATTTGCAGGAGAACCCAACATCATTGTGTAGTCTAAATGCAAAGTCAAGAACAGTACTGTTTTCTGGTATTCTTATTCTATCATTACTTGGTGTTATAATTGAAATATATTTTGTTTCAATTCTTCCAGCAATTGTTTCGTCAAGCATATCAATATCTGTACCCTTGATAGTTCCGTTTTTCATTATTGTGTATTCATGTCTTGAAAGTAAGGTTATATCATATAAGTTTCTTATTTTGTCTTGAACTTTAAGGAATTTGTTGCCAAGTTCGTCTTGACTGTATCCAATACAACTAAAAATGGTGTTTAAGTTTGTTTCACTTAATAATTCATATAGTAAAGAAAGATTGTGAATATTTGTAAGATTTTCATTAAATATAATGTAAATATTAAATAATGAAACAAAAACCAAATTGCTTTCTTTTATTTTCTCGATGTTATTAATTTCAAATCTTTCAGATATTTCGTCAAAAATTTCTTTTTCTGTTTTTGGCTCAATTAACACTTTAAATAAAGATAGGTTAGATTTTAGTGAAGGTAAATATATTGATATTTCATTCTTAATATAGTCTGTTAGTTGGGAAATGTACACTTTTGCATTGTCATAAAATCTATTTAAAAAGCCTAAATATTTTGATGATTTTTCTTCATTTGAAATCAAAAAACAATAGTTTGTTAATGTGTCATAAAAGTATTTTGTTTTGAGAAGTTTTGTAAGTGGTATTATCCATTTTTCAGTTTCTTTAACTTTTGCTTCTTTTTTATATTTTGCAAAGCAACCAATGGTTTGAAGGTTGTTTACTCTATCAGCAAATTTAATATAGAACCCAAATTTATTTTG
The DNA here is from genome assembly GCA_937915245.1 of uncultured Clostridia bacterium. Lineage (GTDB taxonomy): Bacteria > Bacillota > Clostridia > Christensenellales > UBA1242 > UBA5893. The sequence goes on from CALDLU010000096.1 coordinate 12,164, forward strand.
CTTGCCAAGAGTTATTAATTTTTGATAAGTTTTGTCATCAACTGCAAGTTTCAAAAAGTCTTGTTCAGCATAAAGGTTATTGCTATCAAGTGTGTAATTTTCTTTTGTTATTGCGGTAACACTGTCCACAATTTCGGCAATTTGTTTGTTAAATTCTGTTTCAATATCTTTTATTGTTACTCCACAATCTTCAACTGTGTCGTGGAGAAGTGCAGAAGCAATCACATCTGTGTTAAAGTCAAGTTTTTCCAATATGCCGGCAACTTCAACTGGGTGAATAATATAAGGGTCGCCACCTTTTCTAAATTGCCCATTGTGTTTTTCTTTTGCAAAATTATATGCTTTTACAACATTGTAAATATCGGCACTATTTTTATTTTTTAGGTTTGTAATTATGGTGTTATATTCTTGTTCATAATTAGTCATAATCGGCGTCCTTTATTAAACGATAATAGTTATCGTCTTCAAAATTACTTACCTTTGCAAACCTAAACATATTTGATTCAATGCAATTTGAAATGATATTTTTTACACTATCTTCAATAATCTTTTTTTGCTGATATTCACTAAGTCCACTTTCTTTTTGACCGTTATATAATCTTTTGAATAAAATAATTAATTCATTTACTTCATTTTTGATATTTACATCACTTATACCAAGTGCAAGAAGATTATAAATTTCTCCATCTGGGATTTTTAAAATTTTGCTAGAAAACAAAATGTATTGAACACATGGTATATGCTCTCTGCCTCTTGAAATTGAATTTACTGTTCCAAGTCCACCAATATAATGACTTTGTGTTGGAGGATTGTTTAAAATTATCATGCATTTGTCATTGTTGTTTTTTAATGAAACAAAAATTTGTTGGGGATTTTGGTCCAAACTTCCCCAATAGTAATTTGGAAATTGAGCATAAAATTCTGCAATTTTTTTAACATCACCATTAAACGATGAAAGAGTTTGAAAATATTCTTCAGCTTTTTGCCTATCTACCATAAATAGTCCAAATGCTTTTACTCCTTTTGGAGATGAAAAATCAATATCATCGACTATTGAAATTATACCAAAAGTTAAGATGTCGTAGTTGTAACTTCCAACTTTTCCTTTATACGCACTTGAATTATAGTAATAAACTATATATGTTCCAAAATATTTTTTGTAAGAAACATCTTTTGAAATATTAAAGGTGTTTTCTTCCAAGTTTGTTGTTAAAAATTGGTCGATGTCGATTTTGTATGCCTTTTTTAATTCAAGTAAAAATTGTGCAGAAGGTAAACTTTTCCCGTTGATATAGTTTGCAATACTGCCACTTGAAAACCCAGTTTTTTCTGCAATGTCGTGCTGGGAATAAATTTTTGCAAGATGCTTTAAGTTGTTAATAAATTTATCCATAAGTGTACTCCTTTGCATAAAGAATACACTAAAAATATTCAAAAATCAACAATATTATATTGAATTTACTTATTATATTAAAATATTAAATTAAAGATAATGAGCAAAATTTAGAATTATATATCTTCTATTTCATCTATAAGCCCATTTACAAGAGTAATTTTGTAATCTTTTGATTTGTCTTTAAAATAAAGAGTATAGATGATAGGAGATATTTTATATAGGTTTACATACTCAAGCCCATTAAAATATGAATCAAGAGAGCTTTCGTTTAAAGATGTCTTAAGTTTTTGCGTTGTGAATTTTAGTGCTGATTTATAGTCTTTGATAATTATTGCATCAAAAAATTTGTAAGGGATTAAACAGTCGATATATTTTGTCTCAGCTTCGCTTTGTTTTTTATAGAACTCATCATTTATCTTTTCCAAGCCATTTATATTAAAAGTAGACAAAATCTTGCATTTAAGAGAATTGTTTGAATTTGACAAACATTTGATTTGCGTATCATCAATTTCAATTTCTTCGCCACTTTGACTATAAAAAACAAAATTTGATGTATCAAATATTGTAAGCATTTTGTTATTTTCATTTTCGCCAAAAATGTATATATAGTTATTGCTTGTCCAAAATGTGTAATTTGCCGTATTTGTTTCGTAAACATATTCACCATTTTGAGATGAAACACAAATTCTATCGGTGTAGCATTTGACAAGATATTTTACATTTTTTATTTGGCAAGAATAATTTGCTATTGGAGTGGTTGAATATAGTGTAAATAAGTTTAGTTTTATTTCATATCTATCATTAAAAGAATAAATTTCATAATAGTTTGTATTTTTAAGATTTGCTACTTCAAATTTAACTGCATATGGAAGCGACATTGTATTTGCTATTGGATATGCAAGAAAAGTTAAGTTGTTTGACACATTTTCAATTTCCACAAAATGTTTATTATCTAGTTCATAAGTTTTATTGTCAATTTGTAGCAAAAAATCATATTGTGATGTTATTAATATTTTTTTCATACTTTATTATATGCAAATATTTTTTGTGTATGAAGGTACTCATAAAAATTTGGGGTATTGACAATATTTCTATAAAGATATAAACTTAAAGTAGGTTAAAAGGAGAAAGTATTTTATTATGAATAGTCAAAAATTGGTAAAAGATATTCAAAAATATTGCGATAGTATGAATGCTTATAAAGAAGAATTAAAGGAAATTCAAAAAAAACATTCATCACCTGCAACATGGATTTTGGGAAATAGAAACAAGACAATAGCAATATATGCATTAATTTTATGTTTAATTGTTTCGCCACTTGCTGTACTTACACCAAGTTTATTATGGATTTTGGGAGGTGTCGGCATTGGTCTTATTTCAACTTTTGCTGGACTTATTTCTCAAAAAATTGCATTAAAAAGCAAAGATAAAGTTGGGAGATATGCTTTAGTTTGTGAAGCAATTGAATACGTTTGGTGTCCAAAAACATACAAAAAGATTTTAAGAAAAGGATATGTTACATACAAAGACATTGATAAATTAAAAAAAGAAAATGAAAAAAACAAGAACCGTTTTGTAAACTTTTCAAACGAAATTTTGAAAAAATGCAATGAAAATGCATGTTCAAACAGTGTGGATAGTAAATCTGCATGGTCAAAATTTGCTAATGAATTGCAATGTGAAGGATTTCATAGGGTTGGGGAAGCAACAAGAAAATTACTCATAGATTTGGAACAACTTAAAGATATTGATACAAGTTTAATGACAAAAGAAGAACTTAACAAACCAATAATCATAAAAAATTATGAAGTTGAAGATTTTAAAGTAAATAACAACAAAAAAGCAAATACTCAAACATCAAAAGTATATACAACTGATAAAACTTACGAAAAAGATGATGAATATACAAAGTAATAAAAAAAAAGACTTGCGAATATTGGCAAGTTTTTTTTGTATTGCATATTGACAAAATTTTTATGTAAGATTAAACTATAAAAGAAAGTTGGCTGTTATGAAAGAAATTGATAATATTAAAAATTTAATTAAAGTGCTTGATGAATCACATATAAAAGTAAATGATTATGCAAAAACAAAAAAATCATACAAAAAAGTTAGTTGGGGTTCATTCTTCCACAGGGGTTGGATAATTGACTCATTAATGTTTTTGGTATTTGTTGGTGCATCAATTGGGTTTTTTGTTTCGCCATTGATACCTTCAAGTATGATTGCATTGTCTTTTGTTATTGTTCCAGTTGTTGGTGCTATGTCATTAATGATATCAAAAGCAATAAGAATAATGATGCAGAACAAATTTGAAGATGGTCAAAAAGAAGAAAGTTGTGTTCAAAAACTTTTGGATATTGGTAATGAAATGGAAACTGCATCAATGCTTCTTGAACACAAATACAAAGATTTGCTTAATGTTAAAGATGGTTTTACTTACAAAGACTTGAAAGAATATAGAAAATGTATTGAAGATATAAAATATTTTTGTGGCGACAAATTGAAGGAATTGACAAAATCTATTCAACAAGTTGATGATAATAAAAACAGTGATGGACAAAATATGTGGGTAGAAGTTAAAGATATTGTTTGCTCACAAATGAATAATATTATGACTGCAACTCATGAGTGCAAAAAGGATGAAATAAAATATCAAAATATTGATTTAACAAATTTGAG
>CALDLU010000097.1:0-2861 GCA_937915245.1 uncultured Clostridia bacterium
AACTTGGCAGTTGACCCCGCACCGATAATGAATACCGTTTTAACATGATTCATATTTGCGCCTTTTTAATTAAACAATTTATATCGTTCCGTCGGAACAAGTGATTGTACAGTCAGTAGCGACACCATAATTCCACGAATTTCCTTTTATTATTGCATTCCATTGTTCAACAGTACCTTCAAATGTGATGTCTTTCAATGCATTGCAACTCATAAAAGCACCTTCACCAAGTTCTTTTAAACTATCTGGTATAGAGATGCTCATAAGTTTTGTACAATTAGAAAATGCATATGCACCAATTTTTGTTGTCCCATTTGAAATGGTTATATCGATTATTCCGCTGTTTGAAAATGCACTGTTTTCAATACTGAGTACACTTTCCGGAATTATAATACTTTCAAGTTTGTCGCAATTCCAAAACACAGAAGAGCCTATACTGGTTACACCATTTTCTATGTCAACAATCGAAAGCCCTTTGCAATTATAAAACGCATGATCGCAAATGCTTCCCACACCACTGCCAATAGTTACGCTCGTAAGAGAGTTGCAAGAATAAAATGCCCCATAAAGAATATCTCCACCCATCACTAGCACAGACCGCAACGATGCTGGTATATAATAGGTATCGTTTGACAACGAAGATACACTATATTTATAATAATATTGAGTCGTTGCAACGCCACCGACATAATCTGTCGAACCAAAAATATATCCCAGTGGATATTGCCCCGTGTCATTTCTAGTAACACCTGCTTTTGTCCCAACAAACGGAATTGTAATACTTTCGAGTGAAGAACATCCAGAAAATGATGAAAAACCAATACTCTCAACACTTTCGGGGATAATAATGTTTTTTAGTTTGTTGCAACCCCCAAATGCAAAATCGCCAATATTCTTCACGCCATTTGGAATAGTTGTATTAGAAAGGCTATAGCAGTTGTAAAATGCATAGCTACCAATATTCATTACGCCGTCGGGAATATTTAAAGATGATAGACTATTGCATTCAAAAAACGCACCATCATCAATACTAACTACACTATCTGGAACAGATATGTTTGTAAGAGCGTTACAATGCGCAAATGTATAATTTGGAATACGAGTTATGTTTTTGGGAAGCTTAGCGGTTATCAAATTACTGCATCCATAAAATGCATAACCTTCTATACTTGTAACACTGTCAGGAATAAGTATTTTCTTTATTTTAGCACAGCCATAAAACGCATTGCCGCCGATGCTTTTTAAACCGTTGTTAATTGTAACATTAACGAGTTCACTACACCCTGAAAAAGCGGATTTGCCAATACTACTTACATTACTTGGAATTTCAATATTTATGATGCCAGTACAGTTCATAAATGCAAAATCACCAATAGTTTTAATATGCTCAGTAAAGTTAATTCCAGAAAGTTTATTACATTCGGCAAAAGCATATTCGCCGATTTCTGTCACTCCGTTTGAAATTGTAACGCTAGTTAAACCTTTTTGATTATAAAATGCATAATTATAAATTTGATAACTATTGCCATTATAATTTTCCGGTAGAGTCAAAGCTGATATTATCTCACCTGTATAGCCGAGCAAGTAATTTCTATCTGTTATCGAATACATCAAAAAGCCATCTTTATTAACTATGTCTGAATTTCCTTCACTTTTTATATTCAATGCATAGCAACCTATATATCCATACGATGTACTACCTCTTACAATGCTTAATGAACTATTATTAATGATCTCAACTAGCTTGAAGCAACTATAAAATGCATCCTCGCCAATGGTTTTTACTTTGCTGGGGATTACAATGCTTATTAAATTTTTGCATCCCCCAAAAGCATAGTTGCCAATATTGATTAATCCGTTTGGTAATGTAACGCTTTTGAGTTCGCTACAGCCATGAAATGTATTGTTTTCTATCGTTGACACATTATTGGGGAGTGTTATATTTGATAAATTAACACACCTTTCAAAAGCGGATTTCCCAATACTAACGACACTTTCTGGGATAATAATGTTTTTGAGTTTAGTGCATCCAGTAAATGCTGAATTACCAATGCTCGTTACCCCATTTGGAATTACAATGCTTGTAATTTTTGCACAATCACAAAAAGCAGCAGTTCCGATGCTCTTCAATCCATTATTAATTGTCACGCTAGTAATCTCAGTGCAATTAGCGAAAGCCCTTTGCCCAATATCAGTTACATATTCCGGTATAGTCAATGTTGTGATTGATTTATTATTAGTGTCGATTATAACACAGTTTTCTATAGTAGATGAAAATGTGTAATTACTCATCTCCTCTTTCAAAGCAATTCTTGCCGTTAACTCACAATCATTTTCAGGGACGATGAATACATGCTGGTTTTCTTTTGATATAAGCGTATCTCCATTGTACCAACCAATAAACTCGTAGCCACGATATTCTGTTGCAGATAAAATAATCTGAGAGTTGTAATCAAAAGTTCCACCGCCTTCAACTTTACAATTACTACTTTCAGCTTTAACACAAACATTATACTGATTTATTGTATAAGTTGCCGTGAAGAGTTTTTGTCCTGTACTTCCTTTTTCAATTTGTCCATTATTAGACCAAACGCCACTATAACCAGTCTTTGTAGGTAAAACAAGAACTATTCTGTCTTCAATCGTATAAGTAGTAGGATTGTCGCTTGAATTTTTACCGCCATTTAATTCATAAATAATTGGATAATTAATAACTTGCCAACTTGCCGTTATAGTGGTGTCTTTGATTATCGGCTCGGAGAAATCATAGTCCCACTTGTCAAAAGTGTAACCTTTTCTTTCGGTTGTCGGCTCAGTTGCAAAATAATCTTCTTCGATAGTTTGAGAAGAAACGCTTGTTC
>CALDLU010000098.1:0-2707 GCA_937915245.1 uncultured Clostridia bacterium
TTCGCATCAAAGGTTGGAACAATTTCATTTTTACCTGTGACACTGTCGCCTATTCCTTTTAGAACATATCCCATGTTTATCTCCTTTTCTTATATCTTCGATCGTTATAAATTTTCATTCTGTCTGTGAAATCTATTCTCGTTTTCCCAAAAACACAAGTATAATAAGGTTCATTCATTGTGTATTTTAGACCTGTAAATATTGATTGATATTCACGGTCTTTATAAACAATAGTTACCTTGTCTCCATACTTGAAGTTCTTTGACTTAACCATAGTTTGATTCTTTGCAAGTTTATACAAAATGCAATGATTGAAAATGTTTCCACACAATTCACTTTTTGCTTGCTGTTCCATCGTGTAGCCTTCTTTTATTGCTTGCGTTTCATCCCATTTTACAAACTTTGTTTGTGTTGGTTGAACTCTATGCTCATTTGTATAATCTGTTGTTAATTCATTGGTGTCCAACAAATAGTACGTTCCCTTTTCTTGTCCTGTTGTTTCATCATAAAAAACGACCTTGTTATAGGTCGGCATATCGTTACTATCAAACTCTGGCTTTGACAACTTAATGTTGTCCTTGATTACATAGCCTTCGGTTGAATTCTTTGCAATCATACACACAATTTTATTGGTGAAGAAATTTATTGAAAAATCCAAATAAATGTTATACGTATCGAAAAGCCAATCAATAAAATCTGCTAGATTGATTGTGTCATCTTCATCTGCATATACACAATTTGTATCACTACCAAAAGTTCTTATTTCTAGTGGCAATCTCTTTTGAACATCTGTTGTTTGTATGAAGGCATAGTTTAGAATCGTTTTCAAACCATGCACGCCATCAAACTTGCATTTTAATAAATCCGTGTATTTGAACACATTTATTATTGAGTCGTTGAATAACTCTTTCATTTGCTTGAAAGAGATTTTATGATCCGTGTTGTCAATGGCTGTTATAACTCCAAGTTCCACCAAACTACTGCCATCAATCAAAGCAATTATGTCGCCTTTGAAACCTTTGGAGGTGTCTATTATTGATGCTGAACTTGTATTGTTTGAAATGATATCATAATCTATTGAATAGTCCTTGACCACACCGCCGTCTATATACTGCAAATCATTTCTTGCATAAACTCTATAATGTACCATTAGATCAACTCCTTTTGAATTGAATAACTGATTGTTACTTTACCAAAGTTAGTGTTCTTTGCTGAGAATACAATCGTTGACTTACCTGTTGGAATCATTATGAAGTTTGAATAAGTGTAATCTTTCTCGCCAATATAATAAACATCTTCTCTAACATAATCCCCATTAACTAATGTGTAAAGACTTGCTTCCTGGCTGTTAGGACTGCTGTCAATAATTAGATACGAATTTTCTTTTACAATTAAATTGTACTTTGCCTGGTCTTTTATCTCGCCATTTTGGATTATTCTTATAAAAGGTGTATCAGTAACTGATTCAACTTTAATAATGCAACTTGTTGGCAAGTTTCCTTCATTATCAATGTCAACTGCAAGGTTGTTGCTTCCACCATAATAATATGGATAGTAATAAGGGTAAACCAAAGGCTCTCCATATCTACTTAGTTCCAATGTTATGTGTTTGTCTTTTTTCCATCTCGACATACAAGCAAACTTGATTTGAACTTTCAAGAACCCTGTTTTGTAGTCAATCTCGCCTTTCTTCATCTCATTGATTAAAACTAGTTTATACCACTCAGTTTCCAATGGATTATCAAACGAATGTCCTTTTGTTGAGTAGTAAAGCTTCATTGTTTGGTCGGTGTTTATGTTCCCAACGAACTCTACAAACTTAGTAAAATGTTCATAACTACTGAAATATAAGTCGCCAGAGATGGTTTGCGATTGTGTTTCTACTTTTTCAATGAAGCAAGTGTTTTCTACTTCATAACTAGTTATCTTAGTTTTTATTCCAAGACCATCTGGTTCTGCGAAAAAACTACTATTGTTGTTATAAGGATTTTTAGGTGTTAGATCCCACTTTTTGCCACTAGCATTTTCTAGCCAAAACTTTCGCATTAGATCTTACCTCCTAGTTCCTTATTGATTCTTTCAGCAAGTTTGTCTGCTACAAGTTCAGCATTTTGCTCGCTTAATTCGGTGTCTCCGTGAGCATCTATGTCAACATGGATTTCTGCTGAATTTGTATTTGAATTTTCGTTTACTTGTGATGTGTTTATATTGAAATCATCGCCAATGTTTGAGTATGAACTTTCTAACTCTGCCATCTGTCCTGTTTGAGATGCCAAGGTCTTTGTCAGTTCTTTGCTTCGACCTGTTAAAAATGCAAATAATAATGCAAGTGTTAATATTACTGCAACAACAGCCAAAGCAATTGGAATAAGTGGAACACTTGCCGCTGATACTGCACCAATTCCACCTGCCGCGCCATAACTTGCTATGGTTATTGCTTTGATAACACCAACTATTGCTGTGATTATTGCTACTACTTTTGGCAAGAGAATGATTATCAATAACAAAAATACTGTAAATTTTTGCTGTGATGGAGTCATCCCAGCAAACCAATTTGCTATGCTAGTGAGAATTGGTATCACATTTTCAATCATAAACTGACAAATAGTCTCAATTAAAGGCAAAAGTGTTTGTGCTAGTTCTCCACTAACTTCCATAAACTTTAACTTCATTTCATCCCATTTGGCTTTTATTTCTTCAGCAGTCT
>CALDLU010000099.1:0-3063 GCA_937915245.1 uncultured Clostridia bacterium
TCCATAAACTTTAACTTCATTTCATCCCATTTGGCTTTTATTTCTTCAGCAGTCTTGGCTTGTTCTTCGGTTGTGATTCCAAGTTCTAGTTGCTTTTCGTTTAAGTCTGCTATGGTCTCGCTAGATGATTGCATTACTTCCAAGACATTTATTGCATTATCGCCAAACAACTCATAGGCAAGTGAATTGCGAAGTGTTGTGTTTTCCATCTCTGAAAGAGCAACCAAAACTTCATCATAAATTGTTGATAATGATTTTGTGTTCCCTTCCAGGTCTTTGGTTGAAACTCCTAGTCTTTTCAAAATATTTAGGTATGCACTACCTTGACCAAGTGCTATGCTTGTCATAACACTTTTCATACTAGTTAATGCTGAATCATAATTTGATGCATCGCCTGTAATTTGCTTATAAACATTTCTTTGTAGTTGTAATTTTTCAATACTAACATCTAGTGCCTTTGCCTGGTCGTTAAGTGCTGTCGTTTGAGCAGTAAAAGCAGTGATTGATGCTGTTATTGTTGTTACCAACCCTAGTGCTAATTTACTAAATTCTTTTAATGTTTTTTGCGATCTTTTTAGCGAATTTTCGACTTTGTCAAACCCTTGCGATAGTTTACCAATTTTAGCAATTTTCCCTTGATTTGATGCATTGTCGAGTTCCACATTGTATCTCTTCAACTCGTTTTCTGCTTTAAGAACTGCCACTTGAATTTTGTTGTATTCTTTTGCACTTAGATCGCCTTGTTGGAACGCTTTATTTGCTTGAATTTGCTGTTGTTTTAATAGAGAAACCTTTTGTGTTGCCAGTCCAATTTGGTTCTTTAGATTAGTCATTTTGTTTGCCATAGCTTCAGTATTCTTTGGATCAAACTTTAATGATTTATCTAACTCTTTTGTAAGGTTCGTGGACTGTTTAAGCGAATCATTTAGTTTTTTGACCTTAGTGTCTATCTGGTCTAGACTTCTTCCTACTTCCATCAGCCACTCTCCTTATTTTTTAATTTTTGTTTGAAATCTTTCATAGATTCTTTCATCCATATTCTTTAAGTTATGGATTGCTTTTGTAATAAAACGAGTTCCTTTTATGAAACTCGTTCCGTAGTTTAGTATGTTTGCAATTTTTTGATATGGCACACCTTTTCTGTCCTGCCCAACGAACTCCACAGAATAACCATACCAATTTCTTTTTGCTGTGATTCTTGAATTCCTTAGTGAGTTCAAAAGCCCAAGTGTTGCTCCCCTTGGAGTTGTGGATTCTAGTTGTAAAACAAGTTTGTTTACTTCTATATCAATTTGCTCTTTCACAGCTTCAATCGCTTTATCGCCGAATGTTCCAATGTTATTGAAATACTCTTCTAATTCTTTTGAAACACCATCATTCCAAGCCATTTTATCCCCTTATTTTCCCACTTTTTGTCATATCAGCAATGGTCATTGGTGCTGTAAACGAAAGGTTTTTGCCCTCTGCTTTTGCTATTGCTATTGCATCAATCTCTGATGAATAAGCAATTAAGTCATAGAAAACATTAAAGCCCAGGTCTGCAAGATTAACTTGTACCCCTGTTTTAACAGCACAGTATAATAACTGTGTTGTGAAATCTGTTTCTATTTGAGCAATGTTTGATGACTTATTTGTGGAAATTATCTTTTTTTTTGAGCAATAAAAAGCGAGAAGAAATCTAGAAGTTCAGCAATTGTTTTTTCATCCGTTATTATTGAAGGTGGGATTGACATAATAAGTTCTGCGACATCAGGCTTTTGTGGGTACTCAGCTGTTGCCATTAAAGAAGTAATGAAGTTCAAAATAAACTCGCTGTCAAAGTCGTAACTTTCCATTGTTTCCAATACTTGCATTGTTTTATCATCATCAAGTTTGTCTATATCTTCAACCGACTCAATCTTAAACTCTTTCAACTTATCCAAAGTTGCCTTGCTTTAATAGTCCTCATAACACACCTCATCATAAACTGGTGCTAGTATTTCGTTTGCACGTATCACTAGGTCAGTCTTATTGAATTCAAATTTGTCAATTAAGACTATATTGTAAGTTTTCCCACCAAATTCCACATAAAGTTCGGTTGTGATCTTTGGATTATATACAATTTTGAATTGTGTGGTTTCTTCAACTTGCACAGCCTTTGCTGAGAACCTTTCATTCTCGCTTAACTCGCGCACAAATGCCCACAAACCGCCAGATTCTTTGCTATGGATATAAGTTTTTACAACCACTTCATACCCGTCTTTAACCGCTGTTTTTATGCCAAAAACTTGGACTTTCTTGTCTTTTACCTCGTATTTATCCATTAAAACTCCTTTTTTCTATACTCCGATAGCATTAGAGCAACCATATTCTCAACTTCTTGAGCATTAGTGTTGCTTCGGTTGTTATAATAGGCGCATACAATGTATTTTCCGGTCTCTTTAATTGTTGGTGGAATTATTTCAAAATCTGTCAAAGGATATCTTAGTACCTTTTCTATTAAGTCCTTTGCTAGTCCTATAAAGTCGGCAAGAAGGGAGTCCAAATAACTCCCATCAATGCCTAGATAGACTTTCATTTCTTCAACTGTTGGCATAGTCTTGCCCTTCCTTTATTATTATTCACTTACAGGATTGTCATCTTCCACTGCATATCTTGCTTCACTTAGCAATGCAACGATTTGACAAGTGTTGGTTGAACTTTTAACTGCATCAATTTTAACAATAAGTTCAACTGATTCATCGTGTGCAAGTTGATTTGCCACAATGTTTGCTTCAGATACAACTTTATTTCCTACTGCAATCTCTTTGCAACCAATCTCTTTATTTGTTCCATCACTAAGAACTTCACAAAGTCTAAGGTTAGTTTTTTCCTCAGTTCCTGCACTAGTAAGGACAATAACCTTTACTGATTGATAGTTATCTAATTTGATTTTTTTAGTTGTTACAGCGGATGCAAGGCTTGTGCCTGCATCTGCCAAAACTACAACTTTATCTACATTGAATTGACTCATATTTCTCTCCTTATTTTCCTTTAATTTCTTTTAGCAAGTGCTACGAATGGTGATACTGTTGCGCTGCCCTT
>CALDLU010000100.1:0-1435 GCA_937915245.1 uncultured Clostridia bacterium
AGTTTGGTTTTTACAATTATTATAATGATAATGTCAAAAGTTTTTTCCATTTTGCAGGGCATAGAAAACGCATACCTAGGATATATTATTGTTGGTTCAAGTATTATATTTAGTGGTGTATCAAGTGTAATAAAAGGATATTTCTTTGGTTATGAATATATGTTGCCATCAGCAATTTCTGGGATTGTTGAACAATCAGTAAAATTAGTGTTTGGACTTACTTTTGCAAGCATTTTGACAAAATATGGTGCATTGTATTCTGTATATGGTGCATTTTTTGGTGTTTTTGTAAGTGAACTTTTTGCTTTCATATTTTTGATTATTATGTATGCGAAAAAGAAAAAAACTGAAAAAAGTAAAATTGATTTTTCAAATATAAAAAGTTTTGGCGTGGGATTATTACCACTTATAGGCACAAATATTGTTATTCCATTTTCAAATTTTTTGGATAGTTTTTTGGTCGTAAATTTGCTAAATAACTTTTTTGAAAACAAAATTTCTACTTCATTGTTTGGAATTGCAACAGGTATGATTGCTCCAATAGTCAATTTTCCAGTTCTCCTTTGTGGAACTATATGTACGGCAATTTTGCCAAGTTTGAGTTATAAAATTGCAAACAAAGAAGATATTTCAACAACTTGCAATAATATATTGTTTTTTGTTTTTGTTATATTTATACCTTGTGCTTTTGGACTTATGGCACTTGGAGAAAATATAATTCAAGTGTTTTTTCCAAGTATAGAACAACAGTTTTTTAGGGTGGCAGTATATTACCTAAAAATTGCCAGCATAAGCATAATTTGGCAAACACTGTTACAAATTGTGAATAGTATTTTATTTGGGTTTGGGAAATTTAGATTGCCACTAATAAGCCAAATAATTGGAGTTATTGTAAAAATTTGCACACTTATTATCTTAATTCTTTGCACAAGATTGAATATATTATCTCTTGCCATTGCTCTAAATGTTGGTTATTGCATATCGTTAATTATTTGTTTGATATATGCAAAAAAGTTTGTTTCACTTAATAATTCATTATATAAATTATCATTTTGTTTTTTATCATCAATAGTGATGTTTTTAGTTATAGTGGGTTGCAACTACTATATAATTTTAAACCCAATAATAAAAATTGTGGCATTGTTACTTATTGGCGTTTTATCTTATTTTATTTCTTGTTTTATGTTCAATGTTATTTCTCTTAAAGATGTGAAAGGAATATTAAAAAATATAAAACTTGGCAATAAAAATTGAAAAGTTAATAATAATTGTGTATAATTAAATTATGAGAATAGGCAATATAGAAGTAGGGAATTTATTTCTTGCCCCAATGGCAGGAGTTAGTGATATAGGATTTAGAAAAGTTTGTCGTATGTGCGGGGCAGACTTAACATACATAGAAATGGTAAATTGCAATGCAATTCGTTTTAAGAAT
>CALDLU010000101.1:0-2022 GCA_937915245.1 uncultured Clostridia bacterium
AATAATGTTGCACAAGAGATGGTTGATTTTTTGCAAGAGAATGGTGCAAAAAATATTGAATTATATGGCACACAAGACAAGTGTAACTATGCAAAAAAAATTATCGTTGCAACTGGGAAAGACGCAATTTCATCAAGAAAATTAGCACTTTTATTTAAAGATGAATTTAGAAAAAATTATGAATGTTTTCATACTGATGGATTGTATAAGGCAGAATGGATTGTTCTTGATTTTAAGGATATAATAATTCACATTTTTACAAAAGAAACAAGACAAAAATTTAACATAGACAAGATGTGGCAAACAGGTGGTATTTTACAGTAATTTTTGCAAAAGGGGTATTGACAATACAGGGCTAGAATATTATAATATAAGCGAAAAGGAAATTTATGGAGGCAAAGATTTATGCGTAAAAGAACGAAAATTTTGTTAGCTATTGCTAGTGCAACTTTATTGGCTTGTGGTGCTGGAACTTTATGTTTTGCTATGATTGCTGCAACCACATCATCTTTTGATATTGCAATATTAGGTGGTATACTCACAGCAGGATTATTAACAACAACAGGAACAATGTGTGGTGTTAGTGCTGGAATTAGAAAAAAAATGTTGAAACAACAAACAGAAGCAACTGCCAAAATTCTTGAAAGCAAACTTGAGAAGGAATCTTTAAAGGTAAACACAAAACAACTTGCAAACACAATTACAAAGTCAAATGAAGTTATGGTTACAAATAATATGATGGGGCCATTAAATGATGAGGGTTATTCAAAAGGTAATCCACAAAGGCTTTTTGAACAAATGAGAATGCTTGAAGGTAGACGTGCTTTGCTTATAAATCAAGGAAAAACAAGACAGGCAGAAGCACTTGGAAAAAGAATCAACAAAATTTACAAAACATTGGATAATTCCGAAATCGCACAAATATCAAGCAGATATTCTTACAAGTCTGTTATAACAGGTGAAAAGGATACAAAAATTCAAGATTCAAGAAACCAAATTTCTTGTTTGACAAACTCAGCCAAAAATGAATTTGAAAAATTTATTGAATCAAATGAATCCATAAAAAACAGAGTTTCTGACAGAGATAGAAATAGTTATGGATATTCGGTTTCACTAAACTTTAAAGACGGAATTCAAAAAACATTTGCAAGGTCAAACTCGGCAAAGAATATGGAACAATGTGAATTGATTCTATTAAAAGAAGCAAAAAGAGAACTTGAAAAGGGTAATATTTCAACTCAAAATTTTCCAATTATTTTAAAGAGAAAACAATTTGGAAAAGAAAGTAAGGTTGCGGATAGGTCCGAATTAAGAATTGAAAACGAACAAGACCTTGACAACAGAATTGATTTAATCAGCGGTTATGTTTCTAATCCAGAAGAATATAAATCATCATCAAAAGCATATGCACACAAAACTTATCTTTATACTCCAAAAGAAAATGCAAATACAAATGTAGAAGATGAAAAGGAACTTTAAAAACAAAAAGAGTTTTGATAATTCAAAACTCTTTTTTTGTATTTATAAACTATTTGACCAAAGATTGAATAAGTTATATAATGTAAATATGAATTTAGTACAAAATAATTTTTATATATTTGGATTACGATTTAGTATGTATGGATTGCTTATAGCAGTCGGTATGTTGCTCGCTATTTTTGTTGTTTGCAAAATAACAAACAAGCGTGGAATGAAACCTGAAGATATTTATCTTGTTGCATTATATGCAATCCCACTTGCAATCATTGGAGCAAGGCTTTACTATGTTATTTTTTCTGACCACTCATTTACATTTTGGGAAATTTTTGAAATTTGGAATGGTGGAATGGCAATATATGGTGGAGTTATAGGGGGTTGCTTGGGAGTTGTCTTATATTGTGCAATTCACAAAAAGAACTTCCTAAAAATCGCAGATTTAGCTGTTGTTGGATTAATTCTTGGTCAAGCGATTGGAAGAATAGGTTGTTATTTTGGTGGCTGTTGCTATGGTATTGAAGTCGTGAATGAAGGTGCAATGTGGTT
>CALDLU010000102.1:0-2330 GCA_937915245.1 uncultured Clostridia bacterium
TTTAATGTATACGATTCATCATTTGTTGGATTAATTTCATCCAACACATCAGTAATTGCATCATTAACTTTTTCACAATCATCAATAGTTATCCCATTTGGGCTATCTATAAAGAAAGTTAAATTCATACCATTTGACATTTTTGCATATTCAACTTCAACAACTTCATAACCTAATTCTGTGATAATTGGATTGATTTTTTGTTCACAAATTTGAACAACTTTGCTTGCCATAGATAAAAACCTCCATACTACAAGTAAGAGTGGGCTCTCGCCCACTCTCATCTAGCATTTGTAGTATAACATACAAATATTATAATTGCAACAAAATTTTAAAATTAACTTTTCTTCTTTTCACTTAATTTCAAAAATGCATAAGCAGTTGCAGTTGCGTCAAAAATTGCCCTGTGAGCGTTATTAAGTGTTATATTCAAAGCTTCAACAACATTAGACAACCTATATTTTGACAAAAATAGTTGTTTTTTAGCCATAACCATAACATCAATAAAATCATGGTCAAATAACACATTTGCTTTTTGTCCTGCAACTTTTACAAATCCAATATCAAATGTTACATTATATCCAACCAAAATACTATTTTCGCAAAACTTATAAAAGTCAGTTATTGCATCATTTGAACATGGAGCATTTTCTACCATTTCATTAGTGATTGATGTTAATCTTGTAATTTCACTAGGAATACTTTCGCTTGGATGTATAAATGTTTGAAATTGGTCTTTTATAAGTCCATCTCTAATTTTAACAGCACCTATTTCAATTATTTCATTTGCTCTGCAATCAAGCCCAGTAGTTTCACAGTCAAAAACAACATATTCATGTTTGTATATATCATCTTCATATATTGGTTTAACATCAAATAAATTTTCTTGAGTTTCAGCAATATATGGTGTTGGAAAAACACATTTATAGTTTTCAATAGTTTTTATATAATCCTGTTTTTCTTCAACGGCTGGTTGTTCATTTTTTGTTTCTTCTTTTGGTTCTTCTTTTGGTGTATAAATTGTACAAAATGAAATATCTTTAACAACCACTGACGTTTTATTATATTCGTGCTTTACATTCCCTATAATTAAAATACTATCTCCTTCTTTCAAATTGACTGCTTTTTTGTATGTAGTTTTGTTTGAAAAATACACCATATTTATTTCACCAGTATGGTCAGTTAATGTGAAAGAAAAATAATAACTAGGTTCAGTTGAACCAATAGCTTTTGCCCTTCTTGAAATATATGTTTTTGTTACTAGATTTGATATTTTCCCTGCCAAAATTACAGATTCTCGAGTATCTTTTTGATTTTTTATAGGCTCTGGCATAGGTGTAATTTCATGTCCAATAAAGACTTCTGGTTCAAATACTTCATACCTTTCAATAGGTTTTTGTTTAGGTAATTCTTCAATAAATTTTTCTTCTCTTTCTATAAGTCCATTACTATCAATTTCTTGACCCTTTTTTTGTTCAAAATTTATATTAAAATTTCCAATAAAATTATTATTTAAGTGAGTTAAAATTGTATCTTTAACATTATTCGAAACAAAATAATCATAAATATTTTTAATCAATTTTATATTTATTAATATATTATCATTTTCTTTTGTAATTGCCATATCTTCTGATGAAAAATAAACCATCATTGATGAATATGCTATTTTTAGATAATTTTGCAAATCTTTTTTAATTAAATTATCATCTAAATAACTTTTTTTAAATTTAATTTTTAACTCAGCACTTAAATGTAATAAATCAGTTAAAAAATTAATTATGTTATTTTTATCATTATCAGTTAAATCAGGAACATTTTCAGGATATAAAAAGTCTATCTCAACAAATGACAAAAGAGTGTTATAATCAACTCTTAACACTCTTAAAAAATCATACTTATTATTAAATTGTTTATTTAATTCATCTAAAAATTCCATAATAATTTATCTTAAAGTTTTGGGAACCCGACAACGGATATATGAACAATATCTGCAATGACAACTAAAAGTAGCAATGCAAGCAATCCATAGAAATGGATATATCCTTCAACTTTCCTACTTACAACTGGTTTTCTAAAAATCCATTCAAGCAAAGTAAATAATGCATGACAACCATCAAGTGCAGGAATTGGTAAGAAATTAAATATTGCTAAGTTTGCTGCAAGTAATGGAAGAAGAATAAAGAAATTAGCCCAACCACTTTGAGTTATAGTTGTAATCATTCCAATTGTAGATATTGGACCACCAAGTTCACTAAATCCAACTTGACCAGTTATAATTTGCCAAAAACCTTTTAATACAACCCATCCAAATCCAAATGCAAGTTCAAAAC
>CALDLU010000103.1:0-15403 GCA_937915245.1 uncultured Clostridia bacterium
CATGGCAAATCTGACGAAATGAAGGCGACCTACCTTCTTTCTTTTGATATTCTTTTACAAAGTTCAACACCGCTTGTACTGTATTCTCTTTTATTACTCTCATTTTCCTATTCCTTTGTTATAAATATACACCCCGTATATTTATGGCTTAATGATAGCACACACTATATCCAAAAAATTGGATTTCAAATATTTATTTCAATTTTTTTGCAAAAAAAAATAGACCAGGTTTATCGCCTAGTCTATTTTATCTTAATCTATTGATTGCATTTTGTCTAGCAAACTTTCGTAACTATCTACTACTTCGTATCTTACATTGCCTGCAAGTTGAAGTTGGTCAAATAGTTTTTTAGCACAATCGGTTTTTGCTTTTTCTATTCCACGAAGTTCTAGTGATTCCATACTACCTTTTGTCTCAGCAACAAAGTATATGTGTTTTACACTGCCTTCGTTGAACGCTATTGCCCAGTCTGGTGCATAGTTCCCAACTGGTGTTGGGATTTGGAATGATCTTGGAAGTTTAGCATATACACAAACCTCATTTGCTACATCAAGTTCTTTTGCAAACTTACGCTCTATTGACTCTTCTGCACTTCCATCGGTTACGACATAGTCTTGAATTGCCTTTTGCGCCTTATATGCCTTGTCAAAGTCAATCTTTGCTTGGTTGCCTGTGAAGATATCGCTGTCGTATTCCCCTTCGGTCTTGTTGTAGGTTATGTGGTCTACAATCATTGAGGCTTTTTGCTCGTTTATTAGTCTTGATACCTTTGTTATAAACTCTTCTGGGTTGATAGCAAACATCTCAAATTTTTCTCTTGTTATGCCTTGCAAAATGCGAACTACTGTTCTTCTTGTTAAAGTTGTATTGTCTACAATTTTACCTATTAAATCGTATTTTGTGTTATCGGCAGCGCCACTACGGATTGTTTCGGTTCTTGTGTCGGTTGTGCTAAATGAATCGCCACGCTTTAATGCGTTCTCATCCATTGTTTTCTTCTGCTGACCGATTGTTACAACGTACTTTAATTCAGCAACGAATAATCCTTTATTTATGCTTTCAATTGAGTGTTTGATAAGCTCTTCACTATCAAAGTCAACTTTGTATGTATACTTGTGGTTGATTTGCTTCCAAAGTTTTTGGAATTCTGCCTTGTGGAAGTTATCGTTAAGTGGGTTGCTTTCCACTGTTGATTTGTTAGCATCTTCAAACATACCATCAAGTGCTTTTTCGTTGTAAATGCTTTCAACAAGTTTATGCACGCTTTCTGTGTATGGTGCAAGAATTTCTGGCATTGCCGCAAGCGTGTTATTTGCCTTGTCATCAAAGTACTTTTGAGTGATTTTGTTGTCTTTATCGGCATAACCGTTAAATCTTAAATAACTTTGAATATCACTCGCCATATCATTGTTGACTTGAACTCTCTCTTTTCCATCGCTAACAAACTTGCCACGGAAATATTCAATTGTTGCCCTTGTAGGTCTATCTGCAAGGTTCTCTTTAAGCACTTTTTGTATTGAACCAACAAAGTCTTTATAACTGTCAGTTGCAATAACCGTTAAAGTGTTGACATTATGGAATGATGACCTTTCATTCTTGAAATAGTGAAGGTCTGTTCTATCGCCTAGCATATTTACAGCAATACGAAGTCCACGACCAACTTCTTGTCTCTTAGCAATCGCACTGTCGCCACCTGGTTTCAATGCACAAATTTGGAAGATGTTTGGGTTATCCCAACCTTCTCTAAGTGCTGAGTGTGAGAATATGAACCTTGTTGGTTCTTCTTTTGAAAGCAATCTCTCTTTGTTTTTTAAGATAAGGTCGTATGCTGAAATATCATCTGAGCCTTCGCCTTTGCTTTCCTTTGAATCAATCATTCTTCCGGTCTTTTTATCTATTGAGAAATAACCTTTGTGTGTGTCTTTAACATCAATGCCTTTCAAGTAGCGAATGTAAGGTGTTTCGAATAATGTTATCTTTTCATTAAGCGCCTTTGTGTACTCTTCTTCAAACATTCTTGCATATTCGCCTTTTTCATCTGGCTCGTTGTAATCTCTATATTTTACAACTTCATCAATGAAGAACAATGACAAGCATTTGATTCCTTTATCGTAAAGTTTCTCTTCTTTCTCAAAGTGCGAACGGATTGTTTCTCTTATTTGTATTCTTCTAAGGTCTTTATCTGATACATCTCCTAGCACTTCTCCAATATGCAAAACTTGTCCATTAAGGAAAGTGATTGTGTTGTTGAATGGGTTGATGTCAGAGATTATGTAATCATTTTTGTATTGTTCCATTTGGTTAGACTTATGATACAAGTTGTCGCCTTTGCCTAAGATACGAGTTTCTCTGTTTATTGATTTGTTATAGTTGATTTCAAACTCTAACTTACACATTGGTGGTTTGTTTGGTGAAAGCACAATGTCTTGCAAATACAAGTATTTATCTGTTCCACGCAAGTTCTTAATCTCAAAACCTTTAACTTGAATCTTCTTAACCAAGCATTTGTTGTATGCATCCACTGCATCTAGGCAATATACGAGGTTGTGTTGCTTTTTGTGTGTTGCTGAAAAGTTCATACAGAACAATGGATTAAATTTGCGAAGTGAAAGTTGTGTTGCACTCTTTTCATCGCCCATTTTTTGTGGCTCATCCAAGATTAGGATTGGTCTTGTTTTTGCTACGACATCAATTGGCTTTCTTGATTGGAATTCATCAAGCACCATATCAATTCTTCTAGCATCAGCGCCACGAGCGTTGAACGCTTGAGTGTTGATAATCATTACATTGATATCACTTGATGAAGCAAAACTATCTAACTCACTTAGTCTTTTGCTGTTGTAGACAAAGTATCTTGCCTTTTTGTGGTAGCGATCCATAAAGTGATCTTCCATCATCTGGAACGACTTTTTAACACCTTCACGAATAGCAATGCTAGGAACAACAACTATGAATTTACTCCAACCATATCTTTCATTGAGTTCAAAAATGGTGTTGATATACACATAGGTTTTACCTGTTCCTGTTTCCATTTCAATGTCAAGAGAACACTTGCCAAGACCTTTAACTAACTCTTCTGACTCTTTGTAGTTGCAGTCTTGTTGAATATGCTTTATGTTTTGCAAAATGTCAGTTTCATCAAGCAAAATCTTAGCATTTTCGAAACCATCATCATTTTCTTCAAAGGCGTCAAAAAGTGAAGCCTGCTTTAATTCATCAGTCTTTTTCTTAATACCTAAGTCTCTTGTGTATCTAACCATATCCAACTTTGGCTGTCCTTTGAATACCTTGCTGATATTACTTACAGCTTCCTGTTGATATGGCTGTGTCTTGAATCTAAATTTCATAAGTTTTTTCCTTTAATATTTTCTATCTTTTATCAATCATTAACGACTGGCAAAACCGAGCCAACAAAATCTACTATTTTCTTTATTTCGCTATACTCAATTTTTTCTGTTTGTTCTTCGTAGTCAACATCAAAATGGGCATAGACTTTATTCCTTGCTTTATACAATTTTTCAATAATATTTTTGTTTTGCTCTATAAAATCTTTAACTTCCTGTTCTTTCCCTTCTGGAGGGCAAAAATACAAAGAATATTTATCATTTTTCTTGTATCCTACTAAGGCTATTGAATAATTGGTTACTAACATTCTATAGCTTTCAGTTTTAGTATCGTAAATTAAAAACTTTTCTTGCTCTTCTCTAGGCAAACTGAAAAAATAAATAGGATTACAAGTCATAGTTGGATTTGCAATGCAAAGGTTATAACCTGTTTTGAGTTTGTGATGTAGTGAAATTTGATATTGTTGCACTGTCATCTTAGGTATTTCATAATCCATAATTTTCTCCCGTTAAATTTCTTCAAGCATTTCATTAATATCATCATGCAAAATCTGCTTAAATTGTTGTGTACTTATTTTTAAATAACCGAATCTTGCGTTTCGCAGATTGTTATTATTATTTAGATACATAACTAATCTGTATTGTACTAAACCTAAAAGCGCCCTATTTATTACTCCAAGATAGTTTTCTTTTATAACTAGTTTTCTTGAAGTTAGTAAATGTGTATAGTAGTTCCTGGTTTGTCTCAATATTTTTGCTAATAGTTCACAGGTTTGATCATCTATATCTAAAATATTTTTACAATCTTTGAAAAATTGTGTAATTTTCATAACAAATGTCGCTTTATGAGCCAAATTGAGTTTGTCATACATAAACTTTCTATCTTGCTTTTCATCCAATTTCTCTATAATTTGAACAATTTTACTTCGATATTCTTGTTCTTTGGTTGTAAAGTCATAAAGCACATTTTCATATAAAGACTCTATCACTCTGGTGATGTTGAGATATTTACTAATCCCTCCACCAATATTTGACTCATTTATATATAGGCTAGAAGTCAATGTTGATAATGCCGATTCTATTTTACTATCATTAAAATAATTTTTGATAATTTTGTTAAAATCTGAATTTAATTCCAAATAACTCAAATTAAATTGCTTGTCCAATTTTTCTTCTTCTATCCATTTATAAAAATTAAAGGTTATTGTTTTCGTTTCTGGAAGCACACAAAATACTTCATTTACAATTTCTACTGGTCTGAAACACATGATAGATAAAAAACTAGATAGTTTAACTATATTTTTCCAATATTCTGAAAACTTTTTTGTACTATTTTTTATACTTACATAGTGATTTTCTTTAAATTCATACAACTGACTACCACTTGTTATAAAATTTATCTCAGTAATATCATTTACTTGAAAAGTATCACAATGTACAGCACCAAGCATTCGCTTTTCTATGTTTTTTAAATGTTCTTCATCACTTAAAACTTGCAATCTCAACCCCAAATACCAATCATCAAAATAATTAAAACTTAATCCTAACTCTTCAATTTGCAACGATTCTAAATCGGTACAATTATCTCCCTTACCAAATGCGTATGAATCAAGTTCTAGAAAAAAGGTTGTGATTTCTTTGACTGTAATATATCCTTTATTTCTATAAACATTTTGAAAGAAAAAATATTTTTGAGAATTTGAAATGCAATTAATTAAATTTGAATGTATAAACTCATCTAAATCGTGCTTATCTTCACTTTCAATTCGTATAGTTACCTTATTTCTATCATTTATTTCAAATGCCCCATTTACAAATGTTCCATCCGATTTTATAAATTTAGCAATATTCATTATATTATTTTCCTTGTTGTGGTTGGTGAATAAGTTTCAAAAATTTGGTCAAAGTTTACTGCTACGCTGTCAGTTGACATACTTGCATCTCTAAATACTGCATACAATGGTTGCATTTTTGCTATTGCTGTAACAACTTCATCATTTATATTTTTATCAAAACAGCAAACAAGGTCGCCATCGTTTACATTGAATACTTTTTTGCCATTGATTTCTAATGTTTTTATTTCACTTGAAAGCATAACTCCCATATCAAGCATAACTTGGAATAATAAATCTTCTGGAGTTCTATCTTCTTTAATGTTATCTTCGAATTGAGTAAGTAAATCCTGTGTTGTTTTATTTGGAGAATAGTAGATATCTTTCATACAACTGCTGTCTAGTTTTAAGCATCTAAATCCTATATCTAGATTATCAGTTTTTTCTTTGATTGAATTTTGAATTTCTGTTGATTCTTCAATAAACTCCTGTTGTGTTGAATGCTTTGTTATATCATTTATCGTTTTATTAGTGAATGCCCATGCTCCCCTAATTTGTTGTCCAGCACGTCGTATTCTCTCTTTTCCCACTTCAGTTAAGTTATGAGGTCTCTTTAAGGTATCACACAATTTAATAGCATTTTCAACTATCTCTCTAGAATTACCTGCCGCTTTTGCCAAATTTTCATCTAGGTTTTCTGGTAATTGAACAGCAATAAATTTACGATTACCATTATCAAGTGAATTTGCAAGTATTGTCGCATGAGCAGTAGTACCAGATCCTGAGAAGAAATCAAGAATAGTAAATTCATTCTCATGTGAACATTTATTTTCGTTATATAAAAGGTTAATAAAATATAAAATTAAGGAAACTGGCTTTGGATATGAAAAACATTGAGCACCTAATAAGTTGTTTAAATCATTTGTCGCATTTTCACTAGTGCTTACTTTTAACCCATTTCTGTTTTTAGCACAAAACTCATTTTTTGAATTTGTAAATATTATTTGTTTTGGTGCAACGGTTGCAGTTTTACCCTCTCCGTATATCGTCCTAATAGCAAATGACTCTGTTTTTACCCAAAATGTCGTTCCTTTCTTTACCTCAGCTTGAACTGTATCGTTTGACCACCTAGATTTGAATTCCAGAACAAACTCATTTTTGTTTTTTGAATTTTCTACTACTACTGGTGTCAATAACTTATAATCATCACTAGTAGTATTTTCATAAATTCCATCTTTAATATTAAACTTTACACTACCAACTGGGAATGATAACTTATTTTTATTGTTAGATGCGTTGAACAATGGTGCATCTTGTAACTCTGTATTAACATACTCTACAAGCAATTCTTTAAGTTTTTCTCCAATTAAACATTTTGCATAACAAAAAATGTAATCAGCATTTGAATATGAATTTAATTTTTGTCTACCAAAGTGTTGCGTTTTTTCCCATATAAACTTTGTTATAAAATTACTTTCCCCAAAAATTTCATCACATATTTTTTTCATATTAGCTTGTTCATTGTCATCAATACTAATAAAAATTACGCCATCATCTGAAAGTAGATCTTTCGCCATTTTTAATCTTGGGTAAATCATATTAAGCCAGTCAGTGTGAAATCTTCCGTTACTTTCATTGTTTAAGACCATTTTATTCCCTTGTTGGTCTAACTGATTGCTTTTCATTAAATACTCGTCTGAATTGATTGAAAAATCATCATTGTACACAAAATCATTACCTGTGTTATAAGGTGGATCTATGTAAATCATTTTAATTTTGCCGAGATAAGTTTCTCTTAAAAGTTTAAGAACATCAAGGTTATCCCCTTCAATGTAAATGTTTTGGCTATTAAAATCTCCTATTTTGCCATCTTTTCCAACACTTTCTTCTTTGCAAGGACGGAGTGTCTTTGCAATTGGTGCGTTTGCTGTAAGAATTGCTTGTTTTTTATCAGGCCAAGTCATTGTGTATCTCTCTTTGTCTCCATCAATAACAACATGACTTAATTCCTGTTTTAGCATATCAAAATCTACTAATTTTGTTAGTTTTCCTTCTTCATCAAGCGATTCTGTTACACAATTTGGAAATCTTTTTGCGATGAATTCAATGTTTTCATTAACCAAATTTTTGCTTTGCATTTGTAATTTATCCATTATTTTTTCTCCTTTGCATTGATTGCTAATGTTGTTCCGCACTTGTGGCAACTTAATCCATATGTGTTTGGTACAAAAGTTTTGCCACTCAACAAATCCATATAACCTCTTTCTACTACACCAAATGTCATTGGGATTTGAAGTTTATGTTCATATAGACAATTCAAGCAAAAGCAAACATCTTCTCCATTTGCATCTTTAACCCCGTCTAAAGTGTAAAATCCAGAATAAATTTTAGCATTTTTCTTTATATCATTTATTTCTTCTAATTCTTTCAACTTTGTTTTGATTTCATTATTTTCTTCTAACAATTCTAAATAGTCGGTATATGCTTCTTTTAATTTGTTTGCTAATTCAACATTGTTTAGAACTTCAGGAAGTGCCATTACTTTTCTAAATGTATCTAATTTTCCCATCTATTCAATCTCCTTTAACTCATTTTTCAATTTTTTTATTTGGCTGTTTATAGCCATTTTTGTGTTTGGTTGTTTTTCTGCATCACGAGTTTTTGTTAGCTTTTCTATCTCTGTTTTATGCTTTTTAATTTGATTGGTTCGGTCAGTATATTCTTCAAAAGTTTCATCTTGTCTGAACTTTATTTTCATGATGTAACTTACCATTGCTTTGAAGACATTTTCTAGTTTGCTTGTCGTTGGAAACTCTTCCTTGTTTTCTTCTTGCCAATCACTTTCGCAAGTTTTCAAAACCTTGGTTTTATCTTCAGTGAATACTTTTAGTGATGTGATATACTTGATTTCGCTGCCATATCGCAATCTAAAAAGTATTTGGAAGTTTATGTATTTATTCAGTGCATCTATAAACTTCGTTGGGACAATTGCATTATTTAGCACAATGTCCATTATGTAGATTTCTTTAACATTTTCGCTTGGTTCTAGGTTTGTCCTATCTGGTGATAATGTGTTTGCTAGAATGACTTTTGAAACAACTTGTGCATCTGTTTTTATTGTTTTGTCTGCCTTTATTGTTCTGAAAAGTTCAAGCATCTTAAAGTTTATATTTACAGCAGTTTTGTCGTTGTATATAAACATCTTTTCTCCTTATCTTTTGGTTATTTCACTACTACAAAGGCTAATAGTTCGAAGTCATCAAGACCTTTAATCTTCGCGCCAGAAAGTACCATACTTCCTTGTTTGAAAAGTGCGTTGATATCACTTTGTTCTTTAACTTCAATTATGCTTTTTATAGCTTCTTCAAGTAGTTCTGAGTATTTGTGCATATCTAGTCCATCATTTGTTTCATCATTGAACTTTTTGTATGCTTTTGGAATTGGATCTTTTTGCCCTTTGCAAGACAAACGAAGTGCATCCAAAATTTGTTTCACTTCCAAGTGGTTATCTATAATCTCGCCATCTTCATTTACATATACGAGATAGTAAGGGTGCAACCTGTTTTGCCTATTGATATTCACATTGTTGTTTTGGTTTTTCAAAATATAAATAACACCTGGCACGACACCCTTTTCTTCATCTGCTGGAATAACGCAATGCATTCCCTTTGGTACTCGTTTTGGTTCGCCATAGGTTTTAATGAATTCGGCGGCATCCATTCTAAACTCGTTAAGTCCAAGGTCTGAGATTGAAATACCATTGTTTTGATCTTCAAGGTCAATGTTCTCGCCTTCACGAAGTTTCTTTATTTGAATTTCACGATAGTCATCCATTTGGTCATCTGGGTTAAGTAAGTTATCATCGGCTGTTGCTGTTTGGTCAACAATTGTCATTCTGCTCTTTACCCTATCTGTTAAGTTGATGTATTCATTAAGTGGCAATGGTGGCCAAAAGTTTATAAGTCTAATTACTTTATTCTTACTTCCAAGTCTGTCAATACGACCAAATCTTTGAACAATGCGCACTGGATTCCAGTGGATATCGTAATTTATGCAAAGGTCGCAGTCCTGCAAGTTTTGACCTTCGGAGATACAATCTGTTGCAATAAGCACATCTATATCTTTGAAGCAATCATCATATTCGTGTTTATCAATCTTTGGACTCCATCTCATCTTTGGATCGTTATAGCTTTCAATTGTCTTTGGAATCCAACCGAAGATTTCATCTCTGTGTTTACTTATTGGACTAAACATTGTAAGCAAAGTGTCAGTCTTTTTTGGACAATGTTTCAAGGTACACTTGTTTTGTCCACCCTCTATCATTGCTGTTTCAATTCCATAAGTTTCTTTCAACCATTTATGTAGGTTGTCGTATAAGTAGTTTGCTGTGTCTGCAAATGCTGAGAATATCAAGACTTTTTTATTGCCTTCATTCATTGGGTTTTTAATCTTTTCATCAATGATATTCTTTAAGGTTTGCAACTTATAATCGTGTTCTGGTGTCACTTTATCTAGTTCTGTAAGCAAGTGTTTTAGGATTTCAACATCTTCTTCCATTGCTTGCTTCCAAGAAAGCCTATCAATGTCAGCATATTCAATAGCCACTTCCTTACCCTTGTCGGTTTGTATCAAGTTCAAGCTTCCATCTTCATCTTGGTCAAACTCTTCATAGTTGAACACTTTTTTGGTTGCTGTTGCATCTGGTCTAATCTGTCCATCTTGATACAACTGCAATCTTCTTAGTTCAGCTTCGTTAAGGTAAAGCATACCTTTCATTGTTAATCTAAATGACTCAACACTTGATTCAAGTCTCTTAAGTAGGTTTACGGTCATCAATCTCTTGATACCTGTGTTACGACCACTTCTTGAAAGTCCACTTTTCTTCATTTCAATGTCGTATTTCATTTCATACTTTTCTTTTTTGCTATCAAGGACATAGTCAAATAAGCCATAAACTGCCATGTTCATCGCTTTAATGTGCTGATAGATCTCTTTATATTCAGGAACATCTGTCCTTTTAGTTAGTTCTGGAAAGTATGATTGTGGTGGCAATCTGTCTGGGAACTTGCCGATGCTGTTAATGTTGTAATATTTAACAATGTTCTTTCTACTTCTTGCGATTGTTACACTGTCAAGCAAGATCTTAAAGTCAATGCTTAGACCATCTATTAAGTCTTTACTTGTTCTTTCTGCTGGTGGTCTTTTGCTCCAATCATTGAACACTGCTTGTGCATTTCTAAATATTGTTGCAATGTTACTCTTTGTGTCCAAACTCTTTTCAAATGCGTCATAGTCTTGAGCATAAGCAAGTGCGAGTTGGTTTTTAAGGTCATTGTATCTATTGTTTACAGGTGTCGCAGAAAGCATCAAAACCTTGGTTTTTACGCCTTCTTTGATTATGTGGTTGATAAGGAAGTCATATCTTGTTTCCTTGTCTTTTACGGGGTTATTATTTCTGAAATTGTGCGACTCATCAATAACTACTAGGTCGTAGTTTCCCCAATTGACAAGTCTTAAATCTCTACCATTGTGTGCTGTTCCCGCACGACCTAAGTCTGTGTGATAAAGCACTTCATATCTAATTCTATCTTTATAGAAAATGTTTGTTGTTTCGTTTCCACAATACTGTGTCCAGTTGGAACTTAGTCTCTTTGGGCAAAGCACCAGGATACTTTTGTTTCTTAACGAATAATAAGCAATAACTGCAAGTGCTGTGAATGTTTTACCAAGACCAACGCTATCAGCAAGTATGCAACCATTATGCTTTTCAAGTTTGTTGATTATGCTAATAACACCATCTTTTTGAAAATCATACAGCATATTCCAAATTTTTGTGTCCTTGAAACCTGTTGCTTCGTTTGGCATATTATCTTCAGTTATATCATCCAAAAACTCTGAAAAAATGTTGTATAAAACGACAAAGTATATAAACTCTGGACTGTTCTCTTGATATGCATTGCCTATCATCTCAACGATAGTGTCGGTTATATCTTCAACTTTGGACTTATCATTCCAAACTTCATCAAACATTGAAAACAAAAACTTACTCTGCTCTGCAAAGTCTGTTTTCATTGTTGCTGTAAATATTGTGTTCCCCTGTTGATATCCAAGGTCACTTGTTGTGAACCCATCAATTGGGTTGTATGTTATATTTGTGCCATCTGGTTTTTCAATGCCAATAATGTTAGGGATTGCTGATTCTGTTATATTACTTTTGAATTTGACTTTTTGTTTAACCCATTCGGCGCACTCTTTTGCGACTGCTTTCAAGGTCATTTCGTTGCGAAGTCTTATTTCAAAATCGTTTCCATATAGACTGTTTTCTCGGTTTTGTTTTGGTATGAAGAACTCTCTTTTCTCTTTCTTCATATTATCTGCTAGTTTTTCTTTGGTGAAAGTTGGTGAAGTGAATAAAAATTTTAACTCATCAATCTTGCTTAATTCTTCTTTTAGTTCTTTGAACGCATACATAGAAAAGCAAGACGCTGCTATCCTTACTTTTGAATTTTCTTTTAACTCTTTCTTTAGGTCATCTCCAAGTATTTTTGTTCTATTGTCTATATTTTCAAACACTAGCCATTTCTCCCTATTGTAAAATGCAAATATGGTCAAAATCAAGTTTGACTGCCATATTTTTTTACTACGCAAAGGTACGCTTTAATGTAGTGAACCAGAAAAACGGATTTCAAGGGCAAAATTGCTTGAAAATGCAAAAAATATTAAAAAATTTATAAAATTATGCCCATATTTTAGATAAATATGATATAATTGACTTGATTAAAGTTTTTAATTAAGTTACTACACAAAGGTGTACCTTTATATAGATTTTTTGGCAGCGTTGTTTGAGTGAAAAATCTATTTTAAAATGTATACTGGAGGTGTATTTTTTATGATTTATGGTTATGTACGTGTTTCATCTACCACACAAAATGTTGAAAGACAAACAGAAGAAATGGCAAGGCTAGAAATTCCAAATGAAAATGTTTTTATAGATAAGCAAAGCGGCAAGGATTTTAATCGTGAAAATTATCAAATTTTAAGGGCTAAAATACAAAAAGGCGACCTACTGATTATTAAATCAATAGACCGCCTTGGTCGTAATTATAAAATGATTTTAGATGAATGGTATTATATCACTAAGGTTGTTGAGTGTGATGTTTTTGTTATTGATATGCCACTATTAGACACTCGTTCTACCCCACAAAATCTAGTAGGTAGATTTATTGCTGATATTGTGTTGCAAATACTTTCTTTCGTTGCTGAAACTGAAAGAGAAAACATCAAGTCAAGGCAAGCAGAAGGCATACGAATTGCCAAGGAAAAAGGTGTCCACATGGGGCGACCAAAACTCGTTTTACCCGACAATTTTGATTATGTTCTGCAACTATACCTAGCAAAGGAAATAACTAGTAATAATGCCGCAAAAATGGCTAATATGCCCATTTCAACTTTCTTTAAGTATCTAAGTTTAGAAAAGAAGAAACTGCTTGCCTAAGGTGTTATTCTTTTTCAAAAATACTTTTGTATTCTTCTAATGTTATTAGCACTTTACGGCCTTTTTCTGGATTTGGTTCTGTTATGAATCCACAAGCTTCTAACTGATCCATAATCCTTGAAGCTTTAGCATATCCTAGTCCAAACTTGCCTTGTACTTTTGCTGTGCTAGCTTCATTTGTTTCAATCATCATTTTTAAGACTTCTGGCACAAGTGGATCAAGTTCATCAACGCTAAATTTTTTTAACTCTTCTGGTGTTAAATGAATATTTTCTCTTTTGCTGATTATTTTAGTAAGTGTTTCTTCAATTACTGTTTCGAGCCTTTCTCTCCAAGCAGACTTTTTGTTGGTTTCATTTTCCATTTGATACTCCTTATTTTTTAATACTTTGAATGAATACCACTATCATTATTGGTATTAAAAACACAGGTATTGCTAAGCCTATAAATGTTACAATTTTAAGCAAAGTTTCGCCGACATCGCCGGAACTTTTATTATTGCTTCCACTTTTATCATCCGTTACTTCTTTGTAAACATGGTAATCAACAGGATTTTTTGGATCAAAATTTCCACCGCTACCATCAAACATTGCCATAACTATACCTCGTATTTTCCACTAATTTCTTTTAAGGTCTCTCTAATCTTGTCTCTTGTATATTCTGGGCTTAATACTTCCACATTCTTTCCATATTGTATTGCCCAATAAATAAGTGCTTGTTCGTTTACTTTAAGTTCAGCAAATAACTCGCCATTCTTTTCTCGTATCTCTACCTTGTCGCCAAACCAATCAATTATATCATTTATTGCTTTTGCGTTATCAAGTTTTATTACCGCCTTAACTGATGCACCTGTCATCATATAAATGTGTTCATTTATGTAATCATCTTGGTTAAAGTTTTCCATATTAGGCAAAGACTTTAATGGTTTCACATCATCTTGCAGAATTTCAAGGTTGCTCATACACTCAATTTTGTAGTTGGCCAGATTGTCGTATTTGTCATAGTTGCAAACCAAGTAATACTTACCATTATTGTTTACAAGGAAATATGGATTCATCACAAATTTTCTGCCCTGCATTCTTGGTAGGAAGTTTTTTGTTGCGTCATATTCATTATATTGAAATGATACTTTTTTCCTTTGCTCGATTGCATCATCAAGTATTTCTATGTTTTTAAATATTTGTGTGCTACGCTTTCTTGAAATCTCTTCAACCTTGTAGATGTGCTTATATTTTCTTTTATCAAACTTATTGCAACCTTTTGTTAATTTTTGAATAAGTTCTTTTGCATCATTAGGCGCAATGCTCTTTGAAGAATAAACAGCATCTACCAGGAACATAACTTCTGAATCATCAAAGTCTCTTTCTGCTAGATAGCATCCATTTTTTCTTACCTTTTCAATTTTGTATCCATACTCTATTAAAGTGTCAATGTTTCTAGCGATTGATTTTACATTTGGTCTTATTCCATATAGTATGTCAAGTTTTGAAACTATCTCCGTGTAAGTCATTAAGTGTTTGTCATCTGTATAGTCTTTTAGCACATCTAAAACATACAACAAAACTATTTTCTTATCGCTATCAGAAGCCATAGTTATCTCCTTTTAATCTTAATCATCAAAAATTGCATCATATTCTTCGTATCTGTCAATATCATCCGCCGAAGGAATGATACTGCTACTAGAAGATTTTGAACTTTTAAGTGTTTGCGCTGATGCAGTTCCTAGTGCCACAAGTCCAGCAATGCCTTGTATTATCAATTTGAAAAACCAAACAAATAAAATGATTGGCAAAATTGCAAGTAGGAATAGTCCAAAACCATCTCCACAATTACAATGACATCTTCTCATATCTTTCCTCCCTTTATTATACCATAATAATAGCATATTTCAAATCCAAAAAAATGGATTTCAAAATGTTTTTTTTGTTTTATAGTCTTTTTACTAATTAACTTACCAGACAATCAATATAGCGAAAATTGCAAACAAGGAAGTAGTTATTGTTAAACCTTAACAATAAACTCTTTGTTGTGATAATTGCAATGCAACCATTCTAAATCCATAATTTAATTTTTTTCTTTGAAGTCCTTCGCACAAGTTTATAATGGCTCTGTGAAGGCATTTTTTATTTACTTTATCTGATACTATTTCTTTATCAAAACTATAATCATAATTATTTCTATGGTTTGAAATTCTCATTGATTTCATAAACCCATCAGAGTGAATATATAGATATAATGACTCCGACTTACTGCTTTTTGTTAATTCAAATGTAAATCCGTAATAGTTTCTTACAACTTCTCTTGCCATTGCTTCAACTTTGTTATATTCAATAATCATCTATACTTCCCTCCTAGTTTACTATATGATAGCAAACTTGAACGCCTAAAAAACGGATTTCAAATATATTTTTTGATTATTTTTGATTTCTTTGATTTTTCTTTTGATTTTTTGATTATTTATTTTGATTTTGCGACTAGGTTTGATTTTTTCTTAATTTTCTAAATAATCAAAAAAAGTGGACTACCTGTGGCACTCCAAATAAGACTCAATTTGCTGAAAATGGCAAATAATATATAAATTTTAGAAATAAAAAAATCACTGAAACCCTTGATTTTATGGGCTATTCAGCGATTTTATAATTGTTGTAAGGAAATAAGACTTTTCTTACAACACACTTGGTGGAGACGGCGAGAGTTGAACTCGCGTCCAAAAATGCTATCATCACCCCTT
>CALDLU010000104.1:0-2548 GCA_937915245.1 uncultured Clostridia bacterium
AAAAGGTGTTGTTCTGTATGTTGGTTCTTTACATACAAAACCAGAAATTTCAATAATATTTGGATTCATTGTTTCATTATATTCAATAATTTCACGAACAAAAACTGTTAGCATTAATTTGCTTTTTTCATCTTCAATTTTATTGTAACTTCTAAATTGACCTTTTATTGCTAATTTGGTTCCAACTTGCATTTCTTTTGTTAATAATTTGTCTGAAATAGTGATTGGAATAGTGTCAAACTGTTCAGAAAGTCTTTTAACTTTTAAATCAATTTCGTAAAAGGCTTCACCAAAACTTTCATGACTAAATTTAGGTTCACTAGCAATCTCTCCAAACAAAAACACCCTGTTGTTTGATAATAATTCGTACTTCATTTTATTTCTCCTTAACTTTTTTGTTTTTGTACTCCATTTCTGTCTATTGTATAGTTTTCTTTGTAAACTAAATCACCGACAGAGGTTACTTTGTATCCTTTTGAATGTAATCTATCAAGTACCATTGGCAATGCTTCTACAATATGGTCAGAATTGTTGTGGCACAAAATTATAGAACCCTTTTTTGCACCATTAACAATTCTTGTTGTAATATCTTTTGCACTAAGCCCCTTCCAATCAAGAGAATCAACACTCCATTGAATTGGAATCAAATCAAGTTCTTTACTTACTTCAATAACATTGTTATTGTATGCTCCAAATGGTGGACGAAATAATTTAACTTTTTTATTTGTTAAGTTTTCAATCATTTGAACACAAGTTGTAAGTTCCAATTTTGCAGATTCTTTTGATAGTTTTGTCATGTCAGGATGTGTGTTTGAATGTGTTCCAATTTCAAAGCCGTTTGCATCAATCTTTTTTGTCATATCTTGGTATTTATCAACCCAAAATCCTACCAAAAAGAATGTTGCTCCACAATTATATTCTTTTAACACTTCCATTATTTTTTCTGTTTTATCTGCTCCCCAAGCAGCATCAAAAGAAATTGCAACTTGATTTTCTTCTGTGTCAACACTATACACTGGCACAAGTCTTGCTGGATACCCAAAAAAAACTTGAGCAGATGCAACACCATTAAATGATATTGCAAGTAATGCAGTTACTAGTAACACTAGCAAAATATACCTAATAGATTTTAATTTTACGACACAAAACATTAAAACCTCACTTTTAACTATAATCATTATATAAATGTAAACAAATGCGATATTTCTATAATGATTAATTTTATTGTTATTTTCTGTCGAAATATCTTATTATTGCTTTTTATAAAATATTCCTAGTTCGTAAAATATTCTTTTATGTACAAGGAAATGTTAGTTTATAACTTGCTAATTTCAAAATAAATTGCTCAATTTTGATTTTATTGCTGTTATTCGTTATTTTTTAGATAAATATGCCTAATAATCGACAAAAATATTACCGAAAAAAACTCTCGGTGAAATACAACATTTATGTTGCTAAATTCTATATGATATGATATAATTTTATATCATACCAAATTAGTAGGAATTGAAAGGACATTATGGAAGAATTATTAAAAATTGAAAAGTTACAAACAAAAGTTTTGGACAAAAAAATATTAAAAGGTCTTAATCTTAAAATAAACAAAGGAGAAATTCATGTTATTATGGGACCTAATGGGGCTGGGAAAAGCACTCTTGCTAATACAATTTTAAGCAACCCAGAATATACAAAAATTGCTGGTAATATTATTTTTGATGGACAAGACATAACAAATAAAAAGACTGATGAAATTGCGAGAATGGGTATTTTTATGTCTTTTCAAACACCAGAAGAAATACCTGGTATAAGCGTATTTAACTTCTTAAAAACAGCAAAAAACAAAATTACAGGGAAAACAGTTTATGGTGTTGATTTCAAAAAAGAAATTGATGAATATGCTAAAAGTTTGGATATGAACCCATTACTTATTAATCGTGATTTTAATGTAGGTTTTTCTGGTGGAGAAAAAAAGAAAAATGAAATTTTACAAATGCTTGCACTCTCCCCTAAATTCGTTATCCTTGATGAAACAGATTCTGGACTTGATGTTGATGCAATAAAAGTTGTTTCAAAAGGTATTGACTTATATAAAAATGAAAATAATGCAGTTTTGATTATCACTCATTCAACAAAAATTTTGGAAAATCTTAATGTTGACTATGTTCATATTTTAATTGATGGAAAAATTGTAAAAACAGGAACAATGGAACTTGCAAAAGAAATAGAAAAAAATGGTTACGAGGCATATAAAAATGGCAAAGACTAAACTTGAAGAATTAAACACAAATATATACGATTTCAAAAATGCCGATAACTATGATTACAAGATTGAAAAAGGACTTTCAAAAGAAATTGTTGAAGAAATTTCAAAACAAAAAAACGAACCTAGTTGGGTTCTTGATATAAGGCTTAAAGCACTTAAAGCATATAACAAACTAAAAATGCCAACATGGGGTCCTGATTTAAGTGAACTCAATATGAATGACATTGCAACATATGTAAGACCAAAAGCAAAAATTGAAAGTGATTGGAATGATGTCCCAGAAGA
>CALDLU010000105.1:0-3015 GCA_937915245.1 uncultured Clostridia bacterium
CTTGTATGAATATTGATTTGAGTTTTTATTCCATTCATAACTTTATCAAAAGAATATTTTATTGTTAGGTTATTTATCAAAATATTTGTAGAACCATATATATTAAAGAAAAACTCTCTATAAGTTTCATCGTTAAAACTATTTCTCACATCAATGCAAGCGTTGTTACCTAAAAAAGCTATGTTATTTTTATTTGACACAAAAATAGGACTATCACACAAATAAGTGCCTTTTGAAAAACTTATGGCTGTGATATTTTCTCCATCACATAATGATATTGCTTTTTCAATAATTTTTGCATTATCTTCTTTCCCTTTATTATCTGCTCCCAAAGTATCTATGCTAATGGTTTTGTTCTCTATTACTAACTTTGCATATAATCCATTCTTTAATTCTATATAATCGCTATCATTACCAAGATTTTCAACAATTACATATTTTGCACCACCCAAGTTTTTGGCATTGTGGTAGCTTTGAGTTTTTACAAATTCATTAACTTTTAAATCAGCATTTTGCATAGTTTGAACACTATCAAAAATTTGGTCAAATTTTTCATCTGCAATTTTTTCAAACTTGGTAATTTTATTATCAACTATTTCAACATTATACCCTTTATATTGCATCATATATATGTTGTCATTTTTTACAACATTTTGATAAGTTGTATTTTTTAGATGATTTTCAAAAGATAAAGTTTCTTCACTGTTATATAAATCTATTAATATTTGTAATTGATTTTCAATTATTCTTCCATTAAAATCATTTGTTTTTAAAGTATAAAAAATTCCAACAAAAATTGCCAGAATTACACAACAATATCCAATTATTTTTATTATTTTATTTTTCATATTTAATTCGTTAATATATTACATAAAAAAATAAAAAATCTCAATATATTTTTGAGACTTTTTTAATATTTTTTTGTATTATTAATAATTTGTTTTATTTTTCCAAATTATTATTTTCTTCATTTATTTTTTCTTTATCAACAACTCCCATAATAAGCCTTGATTCAAGGTCAATATTACCAAAATAAAAATCAATTTTATCGCCAATGGAATATTTTGTTTCTCCATTAAAAACAGACATTTTATCTTTACTTTCCTTGTAAGGTTTATTTTGAGCATTAGGTAACTCGGATAACAACATCAACACTTTTACAGTTCCATTCTTATGCAAAATTGTTACACAACCATTTTTTATGCTAAATATGTAACCAGATTGTTTTTCACAAATATGTTTTTTTGCCCAAAGGCAAGCAAGATATTTATCGCTTTCACTTTCTGCCATATCTGACTTTTTCTCTTGGTCATTCAAATGTTCACAAATACTTGCAAGTTGTTGTTTATTCTCTTGCAAAACATTTCCATATTCTAATATTTGTTTTATTAACTGATGTGTTTTAAAATCTGCATATCTTCTTATTGGAGAAGTAAAATGTATGTACCCACCACTATTATTTATTGAAAGTCCAAAGTGTGCTGTTTCATTATTTGTTGCCATATATTTTGCTTTTGAAAGCGACTTTGCAATTTCAACCATTAACAAATCTCTTGAAGGATCTAATTTTACAAGTTCAAGCAAATTATAAAAACTCTCTGGTGTGTTTTCAAGATTATATTCAATTCCAAAATTATGCAAACTATTTTTTAATGTTTCAAATTTTTCATCTTCACTTTTTTTGTGAGTTCGAAAAACGCCAACAATTCCCCTATCTTTAAAGAATTTTGCAACAATTTCGTTTGCAAGTATCATTCTTGTTTCAACAACCAAATGTGAATATTCTTCATTTGATAACTTTATATCTTCAACACTTGTTCTATCTTCACTAAATCTATATTCAGGTTCATGGCTGTCAATCTTTAATATATTTTTATATCTTTTTTGAAGTATTTGTGTATTTTTATATAATAAGTCAAGTTGTTGTTTTGTTGTTGCATTTTTAACATCTTCACCATCTTGACACAAATGTGTTTTTTCTGCTTCGGCATATGAATACGATTTTTTGACATTGATAACAGCAAGTTCAATTTTTTCATCAAAGAATGAGCCATCACTGTTCACTATTGCACTTGCAACAACTGCAAGTCTTGGGTTATTTTCATCAAGCGAACAAATACCATTTGAAAGGATGGGTGGAAACATTGGATAAACTCCACCACCAAGATATGCACTATTCCCACGCCTAAATGCTTCTTTATCCAAATTTGAACCGTTGTCTACAACAGCACTAACATCAGCAATCGCAACATAGCATCTAAGTCCTTTGTCTGTCATTACATCAAAAATAGCATCATCTTTATCTTTGCAACCAACGGGGTCGATAGTTACAAAATCTAAATTTTGATAGTCAACTCTGCCTTGTTTTTGTTCTTCTGTTACAACTTGAGATACTCTGTTTGCTTCATCTATAACTTCTTTTGGAAACTCTGTGCTAAATCCATATTTTGAAGCAATAGCAATATTTTCAGAAATTGGGTCATTTGAAAATCCAAAAACATTTACAACTGACACTATTTGCTTTTTGATGTCATCAATACGAATTAAACAAGTTTTGTTAACGCTATCTTCTACATTAGTTTGGGCAATTATAAATTTGTTTATTTTGTCTTTATATGGCTCAACAACATAAAAACCTTGTTTGTCTTTTACTATTTTTCCAAGAACCAAATCTCCATCTTTATATGCTGTTTTGGGAGTTAGCGCTATATTATTAACTTTGTTTACCTTTGTGGCAAGTAAATTCAATTTCTTTAATTTTTCTGTAACTGCTTTATTTTCAGAAACAATATTGTTACTTATATAAATACCCTTTTTTGATTTTAAAGTAAAAATTGCATTTCTTGCTTTTTCAAAAGATATATCAAGAGTGTTTGCAACAATATCTGCAACGTCATCAACATTCTTGCCAAACCCACCATTTTTATAAATCGCCAATAAGACTTCTTGACCAAACTTTTGTTTATTCATAAATTCCCCTTTTGTTTTCACTAAAATAATAACACAATTTGGGTA
>CALDLU010000106.1:0-1438 GCA_937915245.1 uncultured Clostridia bacterium
TGGCTATATGTTTCAAAGAGACCAACTATTTGAATGGCGAACAATTTACAAAAATGTTACGCTGGGACTTGAATTAAAAAAGAAAACAAAAGATGAAGAATGTATAAAAAGAGTGAACTATCTTTTAAAGCAATATGGTTTATATGATTTTAGAAACAGTTATCCAAGTGAACTTTCTGGTGGTATGCGACAAAGAGCAGCATTAATTAGAACTCTTTGTCTTGAACCAAAAATACTTTTGCTTGATGAACCATTTTCTGCACTTGATTATCAAACAAAACTTAATGTTTGCGATGATGTACATTCCATAATCACAAAAGAAAAACAAACCGTTATTGCCGTAACTCACGATATAAGCGAAGCGATTTCAATGTCGGATAGAGTTTTGGTATTAACAAAACGCCCAGCAAAAGTAAAATGCATAATTGATATTGATTTACCAAAAAATCTAACTCCGCTTGAAAAAAGAGAGCATAAAGATTTTTCAAAGTATTTTGATTTAATTTGGAAGGAGTTATCAAATGAAAAAAAAGACGATAGTAGCATATACAAATGAACATAAGAAATATCTAAAAAGAATAAGGGCAGACAAGATTACAACAATAGTTGCACAAATTTTTATTCTTGTTTTGGTTCTAGGTCTGTGGGAAATTCTGACAATGACAAATATAATGGATCCATTCTTTTTAAGTTCACCATCACGAATGATAAAAACTATGATAGAAACATTTTCTACAGGGAATTTGATATATCATATTGGAGTTACAGTTTATGAAACACTAATCGGTTTTTTACTTGCCACATTTTTGGGCGTCTTTATTGCAATTCTACTTTGGTGGAGTGAAAAATTAAGAAAAATATTAGACCCATACATTGTGGTATTAAATGCACTGCCAAAAATTGCACTAGGACCAGTTATAATAATCTGGGTTGGAGCAGGTACAAGTGCAATAATTACAATGTGTATACTTATTTGTATTGTAATTACAACACTTTCAATGCTTTCTGCTTTTCTAAATTGTGATAAAGATAAAATTGCACTAATGAAGTCAATGGGTGCAAATAAATTTCAAATATTGTTCAAACTCATTATTCCAAATGCTTTTGTAGACTTTGTGTCAGTGCTAAAGATTAATGTTGGAATGAGTTGGGTTGGGACAATAATGGGAGAGTATCTTGTTAGTAAAGCAGGACTTGGCTATTTGATTGTCTATGGTGGTCAAGTGTTTAATCTTGATTTGGTAATGTCAAGTACTCTTGTTCTGTGTCTTATCGCTTGCCTTATGTATATGTTTGTTGGAATTTTGGAAAGAAAAGTTAGAAAACGCTAACACATAACAAAAGTAAAAACCTAATAACCCAACTATCGGGTAGAGAATAGATACAAATGTTTCAAATTTAATTAAACTCAAAACAATGCAAATGAGTATAGGTAAAA
>CALDLU010000107.1:0-1331 GCA_937915245.1 uncultured Clostridia bacterium
CACAGCAAACTATTATGGTTTATTTAGTATTATCAATGCCAACGCTTATATTGAAGATTTAGTAATAAGTGGAAAAATTAATATCCAAAATGAAAATTCAAATGATATAAGCTATGTTGGACTTGTCGCTGGTTTAAATAAATCAAATAATATTAATAATGTTAATGTAATTTTGCAAGGTGATGAAAATACAAAATTGGCATTAGTAAAACTTAATGGAAATATTGAAAATTACATTGGTGGTTTTTGTGGATATAATGAAGGAACAATAAAAATCACTTTACCTTGTGAGTCAACATTACTTGTATCAATGGCAGATGATTATACTTATCAATTAGAATTAACAGCAATTCAGGGTAAATATTATTTTGGTGGAGTTGTTGGATATAATAAAGGTACAATTAAATTTGATACAAATAATAATACAGTTTATAGATACAATGATTATGGAACTATTGTTGCAGTTAATTTGAATGTTAATGTTCCATTAACACAAAATGACAAAGATATAAAATCTTGCATTGGTGGAGTTGTTGGATTTAATGATAATGGTATTATAGATAATATATTAATTAGGGGTAATATTCACAGATTAACTGGGCAACAAACATACAGACCAAATTATGTTGGTGGAATTGCTGGTTATGCAAAAGGTGGAAAATACTTGAATTGTATAACAAGAGTGTTTGTTGCTGGTTATGATAATATTGCAGGACTTATTGGATATATTGAATGTACAGATGATACAGAAATAACTAAATGTAAAGTTCAAGCATTAGATAGTGGAAAAACTGATTTGAATGCAACAATGATATTGAGTTATAATGGTGTAAACTATAATAAATTCTGTAATGGCAATGACCTTACAAGTATCCAAAACAAAATGGTAGATTGCATTGCTGAAACATATATTGATAGAACATTGGTAACATCAAAAACAGAATCTTTAAAACAATATTATGGTGATATATTATGTTGGGATGGTAGCCAATATACAAATGGAGAAAAATTTGTTCAAAGTGGCGAACAATCAGTAAAAATATTCAAAAATTACTATAATTCATTAAATTATCCAAATAATACAATAATTTTAATGTATTACGATAGTGAAAACACATACAATGAATATGTTGAAGAAATGAATAAATGTTTCTTGCCAAATGATTTATTTAATGATTCAGTTTTGGAATATACAATTATATCAAGCGATACATCAGTAATCTCAGTTGAAGCATCAGGTAAATTATTAATACATAGTGTTGGCAATGTAACTTTAACATTACAAAACAAATTAAATATTCAAGATAAAATGGAACTAAAGGTTGTTGTTA
>CALDLU010000108.1:0-4858 GCA_937915245.1 uncultured Clostridia bacterium
AACAAAATCCAACACTTGCTCATTGATGAATTTCAAGACTATAACCCACTCACCTACCATATACTTTCAAAAATGTTCCCTTGTATAAAAACAATTCTTGGAGATATTTCTCAAAATATTTCAGGTAGTCAAAGTGATTTACTTAAAAACCTTAAAGAACTTGACACATCAAGAGATAATGAACTTATTTCACTTAATAAGAGTTATCGTTCAACTTATGAAATTACAAATTTTTCAAATAAAATAATCGGCAGAGAAAATGTTGAAATTGTAAACAGACATGGAGAACCGATACAAATTGCAAAATATAATTCTCTTGACCAAAAATTAAACTTTATTACATCAACTGTTAAAAAATTACTTGAAAAAGGATATAAATCAGTGGCAATACTGACAAAATCTATAAAACAATCAAGTGAATTAAATCAAGTATTAAAAGATAAATTAAAATATTTCTACTTATCTCCTGAAAGTAATCAATTTGATGAAGGTGTTATACTATCTTCAACTTTCCTTGTCAAAGGACTTGAATTTGATGCAGTTATACTTATTGATACTGACAGCGAAAACTTTGCAACTGAAATTGATAAACAAGCTTTGTATGTTGCATCATCAAGAGCAATGCACGAACTCAAAATTTTATTTGCAAATAACAAAATTTATCAAACTTTAACAAAAAACACGACAACTCTCTTGTCGTGTTTTTTACCATTCCCTTGTCTTTTGCCAAGTAGCCATTACATCAAGCAACAAAAAAGACACACATTCCTGTGTGCCTATTCTGGCTCCCCGTGTCTGGTTCGAACAGACGACCTACCGGTTAACAGCCGGTTGCTCTACCGCTGAGCTAACGAGGAATACGCTCTTTTTCAAAAGCATAGATATAATATCAAATACAAAATACATTGTCAACCATTTTTTAAAAATTTATAAATTCTTTTTTGCCACGAATAAACCCATCAACTTTTCATACTAAACCTATTATTTTTTGCTCTTTAATTTTGTTTACACTGAAATAACTTTGTGCTAAACTATAAATGTATATGTTCTCGTAGCTCAGCAGGATAGAGCAACGGTTTCCTAAACCGTAGGTCGGAAGTTCGAATCTTCTCGGGAACACCACTATTTATATAGAATACAATATGCTTTTATACAATTTAGTTGTTTTTCAAATTCATATCGTGTAAACACTGTTTCTGATTTTTCAACTTCTCCCATAGCATGAAGAATGTATTTTTTGCCAACATTTTTTAATGCATCAACATAAAGTGGATTTTGCAATAAACTAACATAAAGTTCATTAACTAAATGTTCATAATCTTCACTATCTCTTTTATATAATTTTTCCATAAAATAATACCAACTCATTATCTTCAACAAAACTTGTAATAAATTCCGTATACCCAAAATGTAAATATATTGCCAAATTTCTACTTTCCTTTGCTTCGCTACCTATTGTTAAATATCTTATGCCTTTATCTTTTGCATATTGTTCAGCCATTTTTACTAATTTGGAAATATGACCTTTACCTTCATACTTTTTATCTATTCTAAACGCATTCATATTTGCAGTAGTTTTTCCATCGCATAGCATAGGTCTATTTTTTACTGCCGAACATTCACTTGAAAATAAAACAGTTATTTGTCCTATTGGTTCATTGTTGTCCAATACAACAAAAGTAGTTGCCTTACCTGTTTTATTATAATCTATGTATTGACCTTTCCATCTCACCCAACATTCTTGATTCTCATTCATAGCAATATCTTTATCCCAAATTTTTTCCAAATCGTTTATTGTAGCTTTTCTGTACTCAATCATAACTACTCTCCATAAAACTAAATTTTTTATTTATACTTCTTTTATAGATCATAATATCATAACAACATTTGTATATCAACAACAATGTTCATATAAAATTTTAGTTTGATACATATTGGCAATATATAAAAAGGAATAGCAAAATTTTGTCATTCCTTTTTTACTATTTGAATTTTAAAGTAATTCAATTCCCGAT
Source organism: uncultured Clostridia bacterium (assembly GCA_937915245.1). GTDB lineage: Bacteria > Bacillota > Clostridia > Christensenellales > UBA1242 > UBA5893. Next base: position 2,016 of record CALDLU010000108.1, read on the forward strand.
TTTTCACATTTTTTGATGGTATCTTTGTCCCAATAAGATGCTTGAACTTCACCTATATGTGCTCTACAAAGCAATAATTGACACAATCGACTTTGACCAATACCACCACCAATTGATAAAGGTAAACTTTCTTCAACAATAGACTTATGAAAATCATATTGCAGGCGTTCTTGTTTGCCAGATTTTTCAAGTTGAGATAAAAGTGTTTGTTTGTCAACCCTTATTCCCATACTTGAAATTTCCAATGCCATATCAAGTACTTCATGATAGAATAACAAGTCGCCATCTAATGTCCAGTCGTCATAATCTGGGGCTCGCAAGTCATGTGGTTGGCCATCACTAAGTTTATCTCCAATTTGCATAATAAACACAGTTTTATATTTTTTTGTTATTTCATACTCTCTCTCTTTTGCAGACAATTTTGGATGAAGTTCCAAAAGTTGTTGACTTGTAATAAAGTAAACATCTTTGCATAATTGTGTACTATCGAAACCTTTTGATTTTAAATAATCACTTGTTTTAATAATTGCTCCAACAATCGCTTTAACTGTTTTTTGCAAATATTTTATTGTTCTATCTTCTTTTAAAATAACTTTTTCCCAATCCCACTGGTCAACATATATTGAATGTGTTTCATCCATTGTGTCATCTCTTCTTATTGCAGTCATATCTTTATATAGTCCCTTATGTGGTTTAAACTCATATTTTTTGAGTGCAAATCTTTTCCATTTCGCAAGACTTTGCACAATTTCTAATTCATGCCCATCTTTTAGAACATCAAATGCAACCTTTCTTTCCACACCACTTAAATCATCTTGAAGACCTGATTCCCTTGTTACTAATAATGGTGCAGAAATTCTAACAAGGTCAAGAGCCTTTGCAAGTTCCTTTTCAAACTTATCTTTAATAATCTTAATATATTTTTGTTTTTCCAAAACACTTAATTTTGTGTATTTTTCTTTTATAAATTTCATAATTTTTTCTCCTTAAATCTATTTTTATATTGTTTGTGGTAATTTTTTATTTTTATGGCAAAATACAAAACCACCTTTTAAAAAATTATTATTATCTTTGCCAGCTACGGCATTAAGTCTTTTCATATCTCCCTCCAAATTTTTAATATAAAAAAGATGCACTTTTTAGGTGCATTTTTATAACTAAATATAGTAATAAAAAAGCACCCTCTTGAGTTTCAAGAGAGTGTTGATAAATCAAAATTATAAGTCATTAGATGTTTTCAACAACAAAAATGAAACCCATATTATATGCGTTTGAATTATTATTGTTATTATTATTAAACAATCTAAACATACTTTCCTCCTATTAGATTTCACTCACATTATATGATTGCAAATTTAATTTGTCAACACCTATTTTTTATATTGTCATACAACATTTTACGATAAATTTTTATAGAACAATTTATTTTAACAATTTTTCAATCTTATCTTTTACCATATTCCAAGTGTTTTTCAAACTTGTATAAGATAATGTTTCTTCCACTTTGTCAAAAGAAATCCAATATGTTGTATGAGTATCTTCGCTCGTGTTATCACTTTCCCCAGTATCAACTGCAATATACATATAGCATACACAATTTTCGCCTTTTGGAGTTGTATAGGTATTAAAATCTACTTTGCTATTTAACACATTTAGTATACTTAACTTTATTCCATCTTCATCAATTACTATGTTTTATAACTATAAATTCTTATATATAATCATATCTTCAAAAATAAAAAACACAAGTATGCTTGGCAAGTTTATATTACAAAAAAACAAAAGTATTAAACTTTTGCTTTTTATTGTTCTATTTCTCATCAACAATATAGTTAAGATTTTGTGTGTCATTATTTGTTAATATTTCGTTATCAACAGAAAATCTTGCTCTTACTTGTGCTTCAATTATTATGCTATTACTTTGTTTGCTTTGACAAGAAGTATAAATTTCTACTTCATATAAATCAATTAAATTTGCATTTTGATATAATGAATTTGCTTTTTGCTTTGCGTTTTCTTTTGCAAGGATTAACGCATTATTATAACAATCTGTTTTATGTTTTATTGAATAGCAAGTTCCATAAAAACTAACATTTTGGTAATCTCCAAGGACTTGTAATAATTTATCTACAATTTCAAGATTGGTAGTGGTAATATTAATATCTTGACTAGAATTATAACTATACACACCTTTGTTATTAGTAGGGTAACATGACGAATATCTAACTGTTATTGTAGCATTATCATCTATCTCTTTTATTTTGTTTGAAATATCTTCAAATGTAGATTTATTCTTTTCTTGACATAAGTTAAAATTTTCTGCAATATTTTGAATGGTAAAATTAATTTCTGCTTGGTCACATATTGCTTCATATTTACCGTATCCTAAAACTGATACAATAACATCTTTTGTACTTTCTTCAGCATAAACAGCATCTTTTATTATGTGTAAATTATTGGCAAAAATAATTAAGCAAAAAATCAAACAAAAACTTAAAATAATTTTTAATTTTTTCATAATTTCTCCTTTAATTTTAATTAATTTGTGAATTAATTTTATTTTTATTACAATATTTTCAAAATATTTAATATTAATTATTTAAACAGAATTAAAAAAACAAATTAAAATAAAAAACTTTCAATAAATAATTTCATATTAATTTAATATTTTTAATATATGTTTTGTCTAATATATAAAGAGAGAAGATAATCTTTGAAAAATTTTATAATATATTTTAAAAAAATGCTTGCTTTTTTATATATGATTTGTTATTATGTAATAGTCAAAAATATATGGAAAGTTGGCTGAGTGGTCGAAAGCGGCGGTCTTGAAAACCGTTGAC
>CALDLU010000109.1:0-4857 GCA_937915245.1 uncultured Clostridia bacterium
TTCTTTTCCAGAGAGTAAACTTGATTTATACATTTGAATAAACTTTGGACTTGTAAATGACTTTGAAATTTTTTCGGCTTCAACTTGCAATGCTTTGTCTTTTATTTCCTTCTTTAAACATTTACCATACAAAACAATACTTTTTAAAAATAAGTTTGGATTTCTATTTAATGGGACATTATTTTCTTTTAATATTGTAGAATAATCACCCATAAAATCAAATGTAATAATATTAGTTTTATTAATATTGCTAATAATATCCATCATATCTTTTTTATAGTTAAGATTAAAGTTTTTTTGCATTGCCAAATTAATACAAACCTTTGATAATACATACTTTTTTGTTAAATAGAAATATTTTGCATAATAGTACTGCAAAATACCAAATTCAGCATCATCTTTCGCAACTTGATATGCATTTTCCAAGCACTCTTTTAACTCATCAACATAATTATATTTTGCAAATATATACATTGCTCTTTCGTAATAAACAAAGTTCATTGGTGAGCAATATATAGCATGCTTAATACATTCTATCGCCTTTTCAACATCTTCAAATCCCAAACATACGGTTGAATAATTTAAGTAAATAATGCTTTCACCACTTGATATAAATGGACCTTTAAATTCAGGATTAGTCATAGAATATACATAAAAATCAAATGTTGAGTCAAAAGATATAAAGTTTTGTGGTAAATCGTAATACCACAATGCTTTATTTACATAAAAAAGTGCCATTTCATATTTTTTTTGGCTTATGTAGTTATTAAATTTTTTTGCATAATACTCAAAAAATTCAATATCAATTTTAACTAATAACTCTTTGTAATCTTTAAAAATATCTACATTTTCTTCACAAAATTTTTTTAACAATTTTGCCATCTCTAATTTGTCAAAATACTCTTCTTCGTTTTGTGGTTCTTCATTTAATGTATCTACTAACAAAGCGAAATCTTTTTCAGGGTCCCCACAAAAACTCTCTATTATCTCGTGTAATTTTTTCATACTTTATATATTAACATATTTATTCATTGTTGTAAAATTTACAACTAACAAAATTAACTATGATTTGTTCATTATTATCATAATTGTGTATAATACAATAACCTTACAGTGATTAAAACTAAAAAAAATCTATTAGTTTTTACTAATAGATTTTTGTTTTATATTCGGCTTATTTATAAGATTTAATTTTTTTCTTTGTTAAAATCATATAAACTACTGCACCAGCCAAGATAAGAACTGCTACGCAACATGCAACGATTGCTATAATTTCGCTTGTTTCAAGTCCATTGTTTTCTTGTTCATTTACTGTGAATGTTCTAACAACTTCTCTCTTGTTACCATTCTTTTCTGCTGAGAATGTTACTGTATATTCTCCTGCTGATGTGATTGTGTATTCAAACTTTCCTTCTTCATCTTCATAGTTGTTTTTTATTGTTGTTCCTGTTGTTGTGTTCTTTACTACAACCTTTAATTCACTTGTTGGAATTACTTCTCCCTTTGAATCTGTTATTGTTATCTTTGATACATCTATTGTTAATTTATCATCAAGTTTTACTTTTGATGGAATGATGTTGTCATCAAGGTCGATTGTTGGAGCAACCATATCACCAACTTTGATTGAGTAACTTACTGTTGTTACATTCTTGTTTGATGATTTGTCATAAGCTGTGTATGTTACTGTGTATTCTTCATTGTATCTTAATGTTACATAAAGATTTCCAGCATCTTTTGAATTATCTTCAAGATGTTCATTGTACTTTTTAAGTTCATTTGCCATTTCACTTGCTTTGATTGTTCTTGAATATGATTTTGAAGATATTACTATCTTTGATTCTTCCATATCTATTCCAGATACATCGTTTGCACTGAATACTGGAATTAATACTTTTGAATCTTTGTCATATGATGCATTTAAGTTCCAATCAACAAAGATTTCTGGTTTTGTTGTGTCTTCTACTTTTATTACAAATTGTTTTGTATCAAGTACTGCTGTTTCTCCAACTTTGTTCATTGTATATTCAATTGTGTATGTTCCTGCTTTCTTTGGTGTAAATCTTTCTTTATTTGCAAATGCAAGTCCACCCTTTACATTTATATGATATTCATATTCATCACTTGGGAGTGTTGGGATTGGAAGTTCAACACTTTCACCAAGTTCAAGTTTTCCATCGTTGATAGCATCTGGAAGTTTGCTAAACTTTGGTTCTGTTACAACTGAACTTTCTGTTACTGTTGTATATTGGTAAATATTTATAATATTATTCCCTGCATCTGTTATTTGATAAATAATCTCATAATTTCCTGCAAGAATTGCATTCAATTTTGCTTGTCCAATTGTATATGTGTTTCCTGAACGAAGAACTACTGCATCAATTACATCTAATTCTTGACCACTTGTAAGTTCTTTTGCAAATATATCTACATTTACATAATCAACCAAATCATCATTTACAACTAATGTTGGTAATGTGATTTCTGCGTTTTGTGTGTATGTTGCTTCCAATTTATCTATACTTGCGATATCTGGAGCTTGTGTATCTTTGTTATCTCTGATTAAGATTTCAACTTCATCAAAACCATATTTAAAGCCATCGTATGAGTCAATGCTATCTGCTTTAACAATTTCTCCGTTATTTTCTGAACTTGTCATTGGAGCATCGTTTTCTGCAACAGCTCTAAGTCTTAAACTGCTTGCACCTTCTACTTTGTTTAATGGAAGTTTATACTTTCCATCATCATCTGCATCTGCTTCAAGAACTGTCCATTCTGTTTCATTATTGAACTTGTACATTACATAACTATTCAAACTATCATCATGTGTGGCACTTGATTCTGGTTTTGTGAATGTTACTGTGCTATCACTTGACATTGAACGGCTGAAGTTTGTTTTAAATTCGATTGTTGGTTTGTCTTCTGCTGAGAATATAAATGATGAATCAACTTTAAATGAAAATCTTGTTATTGTTTCATTTCCTTGACTATCAACTGCTTTGTAATACATTACATAGTTGCCATCTTCAAGGTCTCCACCATCAACTTGATTTTCTCCAAGTTCTCCTGTTCTGTTAAATACAACTTCTTTTGTAAAGATATCTTTATCTTCACTACCTGCATCTGTGTATATATCTTTTTCTGATGGTGATGAGTTATCTTTTCTAATATATCTTGTAAGTGTAAGGTCGCTTAATTTTGTATCACCTTTATCTTCTGCATATATAGCTTTTAAGATAACATTTTTACCATTTTGGTAATTTTGTTGAATCTTGTATGATACATCTTTAATGTCTGCAACAACAATTTCTGGAGCTTTTGTATCTTTTACGCCTGTTATACTGAATGATGCTGAAGATTCTTTCCCAAGAGCATCTTTTACAACATACTTAAATTCATAAGTAGCATTTTTTGCATCATATTCTGTTCCATTGATTGTGTATGCTTTCTTTGCTGTAAACTTACCATCACTGATTGTTTCACTTGTTACATCTTTTAAGCCATCTTTTGTTAAAAGTTGTGCTGTGATTGTATAGTATACTGGTGTTTCTTCACTTCCCATTTTCCCAATGATTGTTGGAAGTGTTAATTCTGTTCCAATATCTGCACTTGTTGGAGTTGTTGTTGAATATGACAAAGTAAGTTTGTAATCTTTCTTATATTCCTTTTCAAATACTGTATCACTTAATACTTCAAATTCTTTTGTTACAGTGTTTAAAAATTCTCCATTTGTTGTTCTTGCTGTGTATTGAACAGTGTACTTACCTAATTCCAATGATGTTATGTTAAGTTTTCCTGTTGCTTCATCAACTGTTATGCTTTGATGTGATGGTGATGACACCTTTATTGTTATATTGTTTTCAACTTTGCTAACACCTTCTGCAAATTTAACTTCTGCTGTTGGAATATATATGTTTCCTGTGTATGATTGATATACATACTTTGGCAAAATTCTTTGTGTGTTGTCTTTTAAAACAATTTCATTTTCACTAACTTGACCTTCAACAGTGTATACAGCTGAATATGTTTTCGCATCTTCACCTAAACCTTCTGTATATGTGTATGTGATTGAATATTTACCAATTCTTTCAACTGTGAATTTGCCATTATCTATTTCAACTTCTTCACCAATTGGGCTTGTTACTTTGATATTTGAACCTGTTAGTGTTGTTTCTGTTGAACCTAATACAAATTTTGCTGTTGGAATTGCAAATGTTGAACCAATTAATGCTGTTGTTTTTGAACCATCAACTTTTAGCACTCTATAATCTGCAGTTTGAAGTTCTTCTGCAAAAATAAATGTGCCGTTATTATTTGTGTTTTTATTATCAACTAAAGCTACTACTCCTGTACCAACTACTGATGCTGTAGATGTTGCAAGTAATGCTAATGCACATGCTTTCTTGATTGACTTTCTCATTATTATGCTCCTATTCTAATATTAACAAATAGAGTGTATACTATAACAAATTTTTTGTCAACGAATTAACAAAAAAATTTGCTTAACTTTCACATTTTGCCTTCAAAAACTATATCACATATTCCATTTGTCAGTATTATTGTTTGGAAAATACAAAAAGTTATTGTGTCTATTTTTGTCAAAAAAGGTTATTGTTTGTAATAAAAGCATTTTGGTATAACAAAAAAAAGAAAAGGCTCAAATATTTGAGCCTTTTCTAAATTTTTCTTTAGTTTCCACAAGGTGTGTTATTTGAACAACCACAGCAAGAAAGTAATAAGAGTAAGAATATAATATTCATACAATCACCACCGAACAAAGTTGTGTTGTCGCAACCACAAATTGAAAGCAAGAACATAAGCCAAACTAAATTACAAATGCAGTTATTGCCACCATGTGTC
>CALDLU010000110.1:0-1287 GCA_937915245.1 uncultured Clostridia bacterium
TAGTTGTCTGGAAGGTCGTTTTCAAGCAAAACAACATCTCCACTTGACAAATTTTTTATGTTACCATTAATTGAATAAAGTTCACTTAAATTCATATTTAGACTAGATGAAATTTCTTGAAGCGTTTCACCGTTTTTTAACCGATACGAAAGTTTATTTTTTATGTTTATTTGCATAATAAAAATCTCCCAATAATAAAATATGATATGAAATCATTATTCAAAACCGTTTTTATTATAATTTTTTTCACAGGGCTAACAAGACTTGCTGGATTTTTATTTAGAATTTATTTATCAAGGAAACTCGGTGCAGAAAGTTTAGGTATATATCAAATAAGTTTTTCAATTTTTATGGTACTATTGACTGTTATTGCAAGTGGACTACCATTAATTGTATCGAGAATGACTGCAAAGTTTAATACTCAAAAAGACAAGCAAAAGGAATACGAATGTGTTACAAGTGCAACAGTAATTGCATTGACTTTAAGTATTGTTATTTCAATTCTTGTTTTTGCCTTGCAAGTACCATTATCTCATATTTTTGCAGATAAAAGATGTATTTATATATTAATTGCACTATTACCTGCTTTAATTTTTTCAAGTGCATATTCCACAATTCGTGGAAACTTATGGGGTAAAAATAAATATGTTGCAACTTGCAGTGCCGAACTTTTTGAACAATTAATTAGAATCATCATATGCGTAATTTTGCTTTCTGGGATATTCCCTAACATTACTGGTGAAATTGGTGCAGCATTAAGTTTGTCTATCGCCTGCGTGTTTTCATGTGTTTTTGTATTAATTTTGTACCTAAAAAGTGGTGGAAGATTCAAAAAATCAAAAATGTACAAAGAAATTTTAAAAACAAGCACACCAATTACTGGTATTAGAATTGCATCAAGTTTAATACAGCCAGTTATTTCTCTTGTTATTCCTTTAAGACTAATCTCTGCAGGATACACTCAAAGCCAAGCAGTAAGTTTATTTGGAATTGCAAGTGGTATGACTATGCCTTTATTGTTTATTCCAATGACAGTTATTGGTTCTCTTTCCTATGCGTTAATACCTGATTTAAGCAGTGCAAATGCCAAAGGTGATGACAAATACATAACAGAAAGAGTTACAACATCAATAATTTTTAGTATGTTTACAGCATTTTTTATTGTTCCATTATTTATGGGAGCAGGGCAAAAAATTGGATTATTCTTTTTTGATAATGCACAATGTGGAATATTACTTGAAAAATCAGCATGGGTAATCATTCCCATTTGTTTAACAAATATTTCAT
>CALDLU010000111.1:0-9687 GCA_937915245.1 uncultured Clostridia bacterium
ATAATAACAATTTTTATTGCATCATTTTTCTCTGTTGTACTAAAAGGACTTGGCTATGAATCATCATCAAGTGGTGTGAGTATGACAAGTTATCCTGTTTGGTTATTGTTTTTGGAATTGTTTACAACTGCAATTTTACCAGGAATTTGCGAAGAAGTTGCACATAGGGGAATGTTACTTAACAATTATAAATGTTTGGGAGCAAAAAAAGCGATATTACTTTCTGGACTTTTGTTTGGACTTATGCACCTTAACATCAATCAATTTTTCTATGCAACAATATTAGGTTTTTATTTTGGTTATGTTGCCTTGTCTTGTGGAAGTATTTATCCAACAATGATTATGCATTTCACAAATAATGCAATAAGCACATTTATGACTTTTGCTATTGTAAATAATATGCCTATTGGTTCATTCTTGGATAATGTTCTTGCAAAGATAATTTCAAATGGTTTTGCACTTGCAATTCTTGTATTGTTTATGTTTATTGCTTTAATTGTTTCACTTACAATTTGGTTGACAAGGTATATAATAAAAGATTCACGCATAACTCAAATGGCACAAATGGCAGATACCGTAATAAAACAACAATTAAGAAATGAACTTTTGAGTGGTATTGAAGAAGCAAAACCAATAGAAAACAGTGATGTTGATGTTCAACTTAATCCACAAGTTGTTGATGGAAAAAGACTTATTAGTGTTAATTTTAAAACAAATATAAATCAATATAAACAAACATATAATCCAAGCAAAAAAGATATGATATTTTTGTATGCAAGTTTATTTTTGGGAATAGTTTTAACAATTTCAACATTTATTTGGGGAATACTATAATGCAAAAAATAAACTTAATTTGTGTTGGGAATTTAAAAGATAAAGAATATATTTCAATGTGTGAAGAATATAAAAAAAGAATTTCTCGCTTTGCAAATATAAATATAATTGAATTAAAAGAAAAAAATAATTTGGTAAATATTCCACAAATTATAGAATGTGAAAGTGAAGAAATATTATCAAAAATAGATACAGCAAAAACGGTATTATTTGATGTTAAATCAAATGAACAAACAAGTGAACAATTTGCAAAATTTTTGGAAGATTGGTTTTTGCATAACAGGGAAATAACCTTTGTTATTGGTGGAAGTTATGGAATGAGCGATGCTTTAAAAAGTAAAGTAAAGAACAAAATAAGTTTTAGTAAAATGACATTTCCACACAGACTTTTTAGAGTTATGGTTTTGGAACAAATATACAGAGCATTCACAATTCAAAATAATATAAGCTATCATAAATAATTAATAAAAAGCACTTTTGTGCTTTTTTTATTTTGAAAAAAATTTGTTTTGATATATTATAATCATATGGTAAATAATAATTATATGGAACTCGCATTAAAAATGGCAGAATTAGCGTACAAGCATGATGAAGTTCCAATTGGTGCAGTTATTGTTGATGAAAATGGAAATGTTATATCAAAAGGGTATAATAAGCGAGAAAAAACACAAAATGCAATAAACCATGCAGAAATTGATGCCATACAAAAAGCTTGCAAAAAATTAAAGTCTTGGCGACTTGATAATATGAGTATGTATGTAACACTAAAACCATGCCCAATGTGTGCAGGTGCAATACTTAATGCAAGAATAAAAATAGTATATTATGGTGCAGATTCACCAAATGATAGTCAAAATTTATGTGAAAAAATAATGAGTGATGTAAATAGATTAAATCACAAAACAAATTTAATATATTTAAAAAATGAAAATTGTGAAAATATATTAAAAAAATATTTTAAAAATAAAAGAAAATAAAAAAATATATGGAAAAAATAAAAAAAAGGAAATCATTATATAGAATTATTTCAGGCATTGTTGATGCTTTTGTTTTTCCTGTAATTATTTTATCGCTTTGCGTTAGTGCTGTTATGCTTATTTCAAAACAAGAAAGAGCAATAACAACAATTTTTAATCATGCAATAGTTCGTGTTCTTTCAAATAGTATGAGTACTTATTGTGAAGAAGTACATAGAAGTTTCTTTAAAGGCGACATTGCAATATTGGAAGTAAAGCAAACATATAATGTTGGCGATGTAATTGCTTTTTATGATTTTAAAGATTCAGTTGATGATTATTCAAAATTTATGAAATTAACAACATATTCTCCACACGAACTTTATGAAAAAGATAAAGATGGAAATATAATTTATGATGAAAATGGTGAGCCAAAAATAACAACAAATATTTATATTCCAGATAGAGATGAAAATGGCGATGTTATTTTTAATGAAGAATTATATAATAATATTCAAAATACACAAGTTGGAGATATAATCCCAGGAACATCATATATAAAAACAAATGTACCTAACAATCGAACATCAAGAGATAAAGTTGATGCAAGTGAAACAAGAGTACTTTTTCATCAAATTATACAGATAAAAATGGATACTTCTGGAACAATATTTTTTGTTACAAAAGGAACAAACAATGGTTCGCCTGATGTAAATGAAGTTAGAAGCGATATGGTTTTTGGCAGTTATATTCCAACAACAAAATGGCTTTCAGACTTCTTGAGTTTTTGTTCAAGTTCAACTGGACTTATCGTTCTTGTAATTGTCCCAATATCAATCGTAATATTGTTTGAATCTCTTTCAATTTTGGAACAAATTAACAATATCATTTTGGAAAAAAATGTTATTGCTCGTTCAACTTTCTTTGATACAAAAGAATGTGCAAAAGCAAAAATTGGAATGGAAATGGCATATTTTAATAAAATTTACCTGTATGATGTTATGCCCAAAGATTATAAAAATGATTTATATAAAATGATATGGGGATATAACAAAGATGCAGAAAAAAAGAAAGACAGGGAAATTTATAGAACATCACAAATTGCAATATCAAAGTATGATGTAAATAACACACAAGATTATTATGATACTTGGCTTGCATTCTATAAGTCAAAACGAAAGCAACAAAAAATATTAAATGCACAAATTAGGGCAGAAGAAGATAGATATGCAGATGTTTTGATTGAAGAATATCAAAATTATAGACCAAAAAAGAAAGTTCAAAAAGTACAAAAAGATGCTAGCAAACAAACAGTAAAATCAGCAAATGAAGAACAAGCAGACAAAATTCTTGAAAGAATTAAAGATTTAGATGATAATAAAACAAATTTAGATAAAAATAAAAAATAAGAGAAAAGTACAATGGCAAAAGATCAAAAAAGAAACACATTATATACACTTTTGGGCAAGATAGGAGATATATTATTAATTCCTATTGTTATTCTTGCTCTTTTTACAAGTATAATGATTTTTAATCAACAAAAAACAAACACAGTTCCAATGGTATTTGGAGTAGGTATGGTTAGAATACTATCTTCAAGTATGAGTGATTATTGCGTGGAAGCAGGTCGTAACTTTGAAATTGGGGAAAGAGTGTTTATTAACAAAACAAATTCAGTTAAGGTTGGAGATGTTATTGCTTTTTATGATTACTCTGACGATGTTGACACATATAGTAAATTTCCTTTAACTGAACTTGAAACAAAAAGTGTAAAATGTTATGACAAAAAAGGTAATCTTATAAAAGATAGCAATGGAGATATTGTTTACACAACAAGTGAATATGTACCTGTTAGAGATGAAAATGACAATGTGATATTTAATCAAGAATTTTTTGAATTAATGAACAAAGCAAACATTGGTGAAAAATTTGAATATGATTCATTTAATTATACCAAAAAACCTGTTCCAGAAAATAGAACATCATTAAATGAATTGAAAGATAAAAAAATCGTTATAAAATTTCACCAAGTAATTCAAATAAAAATTGATGAATCTGGCACTATCTTTTATGTTACAAAAGGCACACACAATTCAGCAAAAGACCCTAACTCTGTAAGAGCGGATTATGTTGTTGGCAAGTTTGCAGGAACTCCAAAGTGGGTTAGTAGCACTCTTGGTTGGATGGCAAGTTCAGTTGGTATGATTTGTTGTGTTTGTATTCCACTTGGAATATTATGTATTTTGGAAACTCTTTCACTAATTGAGCAAGTAAACTTTATGATGATAGAAAGAAGATTGCTTGCAGGCACAGCATATTGGCAAGACAAAGAAGTTCAGCGTTTGCTCAAAACAGATGAAATGGAAAAAGTTGTTAGAATAATTTACTATATAAAAGCACCAAAAGAAGATAGAGAAGACCTTAAAGATGAACTTTGGTTTAGTAAAGGTAACCTAACAAAAAAAGAACAAAGAGAAATGCAAAAAGTTGTACAAAGTTGGGAAATACTTGAAACAAAGGGCAAAAGAGAATATTTGTTATTCTGGAAAAATAATTTAAAAAGCAAATGGGATTTAAAACACATCGACAGCGAATTAAATGACTTGACATTTAATGAAGTATTAAAAAAATAAAATATATTTATATAAATAAGGCAAAATTTTTTAAAAATATTTAATTTTGCTTTATTTTTTTATTATAAATAGTTTAACAAAATAAATTTTTATTTATTCACAATCCATTTTGTATACTTTTCAAAAATCTTCACAAAATATTTTTGTAGAAAAAATAAAAGGGAGGATTTATGAAAAGAAAAGTAAGATTATTTTCTGCAATTTTGGCATTATGCCTATCAGTTGGTCTTTTGGCATTTGGTGTTTATGCTGCTTCAACAATTTCATATAATGTTAATGGTCAAGTCAATTACACAATGACAGATGTACTTGTAAAACTTACAACAACACTTTCATATGTAACTGATGAAACATCAACAAACGATGTGAAAGAAAACAAAATTGGCTACACAGAAACAACTGCAAAATCTGCAACATATAACGGAACAGATTTAAAAGGTTTATCAACTACCATTTCTGGAGATACAACTATAACTACTTATGACAATAGCAATATTGCAAACGATGTAACAGGGGGAACAGCAACATTAAATATCAGTTTTAATGATTCAACTGCATGGAAAGTAAGCATCGAAATTTCAACTGTTCAAAAAGATAAAGGTGTAAATGTTGCAGTTGGAAGTTTTGGTGTTCCAGAAAGAGCAAACTACAATGTTGTAGCTGATGCAAATAATGCTGGTGATGTTCCTGCAAGTGGAACAAAAACAATGGTATTCTATGTGTATTTAATCGACCCAACAGTAACCGTTACAAATCAAGCATTTAATATACCACTAACTTTAACACAAGCAAGTTAGTAAAAGATAAAAAAATGTGGCGTTTGCCACATTTTTTTTGTGCTAAAATTTTTATAAAATATTTTCTTGTTTTAATATATCGTGGAGTTTGTGGGTAGGAATTCCAATAACAGTTGACAAATTGCCAACAATTTTTTCAACAAACATTCCAGCTCCACCTTGAATTGCATAAGAACCAGCCTTATCTGCATATTCACCACTGTCTATGTATCTTTCTATATCAAGAGTAGATAACTTTTTGAATTTAACTTTTGTTACATCGTGGCAAAGATATTCTCTTGTTCCATTTTTATCTTGAACCATAACACATAGTCCAGAAACAACTTTATGCCATTTGCCAGATAACATTGTAAGCATATTTATTGCATCTTCACGAGAATGTGGTTTGCCTAGCAAATGTTTATTGATATAAACCATACAATCACTGCCAATAACAAGACGATTACCTTTTGTCCTATTAAAAACATCTTCACATTTTTGTTTTGAAAGTATTTCACTCAATTTTTTAAAATTGACTTTTTGACTCATATCTTCTTCAATTTCTGGTGCTTTCACTTCAAATTCAATACCCATTTGTGTTAAAAGTTCTTTTCTTCTTGAACTTGTTGATGCAAGTATAATTTTCATAATTTTCTCCGTAAATACAATTTAGCATTTTGAATTATGTTTGTCAAATTTAGCATACTAAATATATGGGATATTTTTCTTATCATGCAAAATTGCAATCAAAAATAAAAAAGGGTGAACTTGAATATTTTGAATTTTTGGACGAATATCATGGAATAAGTCCAGTACTTGTTTTATATTTTTCTGACGGTTCAGTATTTCCTGTCAGAGATTATATGTTTGAAGATTATTACAAACTTTTGTTTTATCCACAGTAAAAGTTATTTGGGAAAATATATAAATAACAAAAAACTATTGTAATTTTGGAAAAATGGGAATTTAGTATTAATGGCAAAATTGTATTTATAAATTACATATAAGTTATAAACGAATGTTTTATGCAATCTAATTATTTTATTTGATTTTTTGTTGTGTTTAGTTTAAACTATTTGCATAGGAGAAAAATTTTGTATCAAGCACTTTACAGGAAATACAGACCAAAAACATTTGATGAAGTTGTAGGGCAGGACCATATCACTCAAACACTAAAAAGGCAAGTTGAAAATGGCAAAATTAATCACGCATATTTGTTTACAGGTTCTCGTGGAACAGGGAAAACAAGTTGTGCCAAAATTTTTGCAAAAGCAGTAAACTGTTTGAATCCAAAAAATGGCTCACCTTGTTATGAGTGTGAAGTTTGCAAAGCATTGGAAAATGCAAACAATGTTGATGTTTTGGAAATTGATGCTGCATCAAACAATAGAGTTGATGAAATTAGAGATATAAGAGAAAAGGTAAAATTTTTACCAGTTAATGGAAAATACAAAGTATATATTATTGATGAAGTTCATATGCTTACAGAAAGTGCATTTAATGCTTTGTTAAAAACTTTGGAAGAACCACCAGAACATATCATATTTATTTTGGCAACAACCGAAGTTCACAAACTTCCACAAACAATTCTTTCAAGATGTATGCGTTTTGATTTTCATCTTGTGCCAGAACAAACTCTTATTGAACACTTGAAAAATATATTCCAAAAAGAGAATATAAAGTGTGAAGAAGATGCTTTTAACCTAATTGCAAAAGCAGGGCAAGGAAGTGTAAGAGATACTCTTTCTGTTGCTGATTGCTTGGTCGCTTTTAGTGGTGGAGATATAAAGACCAAAGATGTTATGGACATTTTGGGGAACTCTGGTTATGAAACAAATTTAAAAATTTGTGGTGCTATCCAAAGCAAAGATATTGGAACAGCATTGTCAACTTTGTCTAATTTGGAAAAGCAAGGCAAAAATATGAGTTATGTTGCAAAAGATATAACAATAACTTTTAGAAACCTTTTAGTTTGCAAAACTTGTAATGACTCAAAAATTATGTTAGGTTTTTCAAATGAAATGTATGATGCCTATATGGAACTTGCAAACAAGTTTGAAGTTAAAGACCTTATGGAAGATATGAAAATATTTTCAAGCATAGAAGCAGAACTTAAATATGCAATTTCACCAAAAACTTTGATAGAAACGGCAATAATCTCTTGTATTAGCGAGAGCGAAAAAAAAAACTGATTTTAACTCTTAAAAATAATGCAAAGTTAAGGGAAGAACATTCAATAAAACCAACCAATGAGCATTTGACTGCAAAAACTCTTTGGGGAAAACTTGTAATTTATTTAAGAGAACATAATCAAGTTATATTACACATTGTTTGTGGTGATATAAAAAATGTTAGGTATGATGGCGACACATTGTTGATTTTGCCAGAACAAAAAAATGTTGTTGACTTACTTAATGAAAAAAATAATTACGAAGAATTAAAGAAAGCACTAACTTTTGTTGGACAAGAGAAGTTTGAAATAAGACTTGATGAAAAAGTTCAACAAATTGAAGAAAATATAAAAACACTAAAAAAATATTTTAATAACATAAATGTAATAAAAGGAGATAATAAGAATGAATAATTTTAGAGGTGGATTCGGTGGTGGTTTTGGTGGTGCAAACCTTCAAAATCTTATGAAACAAGCACAAAAAATGCAACAAGATATGGAAAAGGCAAAGGAAGAATTAATCAACACTGATTTTGTTGGCTCATCAGGTGGTGGAATGGTTGAAGTAACTATAACAGGCGACAAAAAAGCAAAAGGTGTTAAAATAAAGCCAGAAGTTGTTGACCCAGATGATATTGAAATGCTTGAAGACCTTATCACAAGTGCATTTAATGATGCAGTAGATAAAGTTGAAAAAGCAGAACAAGAAAAATTACCACAAATGCCACAAGGATTTTAATTTATGTATATAGAAAGTTTAGAAAAACTAATAAATGCTTTTCGTTCGCTCCCAGGTGTTGGCTACAAAACAGCACAAAGATATGCATATAATGTGCTAAATTCAACACAAGAAGAAGCAAAAGACTTTGCAAATGCAATTATTGAAGCAAAGCAAAAAATCAAGTTTTGCAATGAATGTGGTAATTTCTCTGAAACAGATGTTTGTGAAACTTGCTTAAAGAAAAATAAGCAAATTATTTGTGTTGTAAAAGAACCAAAAGATGTTGTTGCAATGGAAAAAGTAAAAAACTATGATGGAGTTTTTCATGTTTTGCATGGCACAATAAGTCCACTTGAAAATCGTGGTCCAAATGATATAAGAATAAAAGAATTATTAGACAGAATAAAAAAATATGGCACAAAAGAAGTGATAATGGCAACAAACCCAGATGTTGAAGGTGATGCCACAGCAATGTATATTTCAAGATTACTCACTCCACTTGGTGTAAAAGTAACAAGACTTGCACAAGGTGTTAGTATGGGTAGTGAACTTGAATTTGCAGATGAAGTAACTCTCACTCGTGCATTGGAAAGCAGAACAAATATTTAATTTATTTGAACTAATTTATTATTTAAAAAATGAAAAAATTATGAGAAAGTGAAAGGCTTTCTCTTTTTTATCTTTTATAATTAAATTATTTCTTAATAAGAAATTTTTTATAAAGTGATTGAAAATAATTTTAGTGTGTGGTATAATCAATCGTTATACATAGTATTGAATATATTTAATCTATTTGCACAAGATTGAATATAATTGGTATTTATACATAGGAAGGATAAAAATGAAAAACGAAAAAGTAAGAAATGTTGCAATAATTGCCCATGTTGACCATGGTAAAACAAGTTTGGTCAATGAAATGTTAAAACAAGGCAATGTGTTTAGAGATAATCAAGTTGTTGAAGACAGAGTAATGGATAGTAATGCTATTGAAAGAGAAAGGGGCATTACAATTTTGTCAAAGAACGCAAGTTGTGAATATAAAGGCGTAAAAATCAATGTTGTTGACACCCCAGGACACGCTGACTTTGGTGGAGAAGTTGAAAGAGTTTTAAAAATGGTTGATGGTGTTTTGTTGGTTGTTGATGCTTTTGAAGGACCAATGCCACAAACAAGATTTGTTTTGGAACACGCACTTGCACTAAATTTAAAAGTTATCGTTGTTGTAAACAAAACAGACAGACCAGATGCAAGACCAGGTGAAGTTGTTGATGAAGTTTTGGAACTCCTTATGGACCTTGACGCAAATGAAGAACAACTTGACAGTCCATTCGTTTTTGCAAGTGCAAGAACAGGAAAAGCATCTCTTGACTACACAAAAGAAGGGGAAAACTTTATTCCACTTTTTGAAACAATATTAAGTCATATTCCAGCACCAGAAGGCGATATGGATGCTCCATTTAGTATGCTTGTTTCAAGTGCTGAACATAATGATTATGTTGGTAAACTTGCTATTGGTAAAATTACTCATGGACAAGTTAAGGTTGGAGATAATGTTGTTGTTTGCAATTATTTTGACAAATCAAAGAATATAGAGAGC
>CALDLU010000112.1:0-12188 GCA_937915245.1 uncultured Clostridia bacterium
TTGTGTAAACATTTTGCATATTTTCACTTGCTCGTCTTGCATTTGCACCAGTGGACGAAATCTCCCACGAGAAAGATACATGAATAACTGCATCATAATCTTTAAGTAAGTTTTCAAAATACTCTTTGTACTGATACTCATTTACTGCACTTGTTGAAGGTAATTTTTTATTTTTATCAAAGTACTCAAAAAGTTTGGTATTGTCAAATTCTCCGTCAAGGTAAACATTATCTCCCATAATCACAGTAAAAGGAACTGTGTGTATATCAAATTTTTGCAATAATTCTTTTGGCATATCTATTGTGCTTTCAGCCGAAATCGCTATTTTCATTTTTATCTCCTTTGGTTTCCCTAATTGCATACATAATGTATAGCAAATAGTAAAAAAATACTACCTACTATTAAGTTTTTTATCTCTACAAACTAATAATAGCATAGTAGAGTTGTATTTTCGACATTCTACTACCAGTAGAATATGGGTTTTTAGTTGTTTTTTTGTTAGTTTTATGCTAGTATTCTTTATATGGAAAACTTAAATTTAGTTATTGCAAAAAATATTTGTGAATATAGGAAGAAATGTAATCTCACTCAAAGTGAACTTGCCAATCTTCTTAATTTTTCTGACAAATCAGTTTCAAAATGGGAGCGTGGAGAAAGTATTCCTGATATTAATGTCTTAATGAAAATGTGCAAAATATTTGGTATTAATATAAACGATTTAACAAGCGAACATAAGTCATACAAACTAACAAGTTTTTTAAAAAGAAACAGAATACTTATACCAATAATATCTGCTGGCCTTGTTTGGCTTGTTGCAACAATAATATTTGTTAGTCTTTTATTATTTGCTCCAAATGTTTCAAAAAAATGGCTATGCTTTATATTTGCAATTCCACTAAGTTCAATTATTCTTTTGATATTCAGTTGGATTTGGGGAAAAAGATGGATGCGACTTTTGTTTGAATCTATTATCACTTGGACAACACTTCTTTGTATATGCTTAAGTGTTTCAAAAAATGTTTGGTACTTGATGCTTATTGGAATACCTGTTCAAGTCCTTGCAGTACTTTGGTACTTTATGCGTAGGAAGAAAGATACAAAAGTTATAAATTATACCGAACAACAATAATTGTTACATAAAAAAACTTTGAAAATTTATTTCAAAGTTTTTTTGTTATTTAATTATTTTTCGCCATTATCTTTTGGTTCTTCATTGTTTACATCAGCATTTTCAGTATTTTGTTCTTCATTTGCTGGTGCATTTTCTACTGGTGAATTTTCATCTTGTGGAACTTGATTTTCACTTTCTTCACCTTCTTCTTGTTGTCCTGCAAGAATGTTTTCTTGATGTTCTTTTATTTGTTGTAATGTTTCACCAAGTTGACGGTTAAGTTCGTTTTGTTGTTCCATAAGTCTGTTGCTTTCTTGCAAAATTTGATTACTTATTTGAGCAAGTCCATCAGGAGATTTTTTGGGTCTACCACGCTTACCTTTTGGTTTTTCTTCTACTTGTTCGCTTGGCTCTTTTTTAGGTCTGCCACGCTTTCCTGTACCCTTTGGTTTTATGTTATCTTCTGTTGTTTCCTTTTTAGGACGACCACGCTTGCCAGAACTTTTTGGCTTTTCATTTTCTTCAGCAGAATCCGTTTTTTTAGGTCTACCACGCTTTCCTGTGCTTTTTGGTTTTTCAGTAGCATTTTCACTTGCTTCTTTTTTTGGTCTACCACGCTTACCTTTGCTCTTTGGTTGTTCGTCTTCAGTTGTTGTTTCTTTTTTAGGTCTGCCACGTTTTCCCTTTGGCTTATCTTGTGGTTCTTCACTTGTAACTTTTCTTGGTCTACCACGCTTGCCTTTTGGTTTTTCTTCAACTTGTTCTTCTTGTTTTTCTTCTTCTGGTTCTTTGTTATAAAGTTGAATTTCTTCTTGACCTTCAAGTGGTTTTTGTTCATCTTGTACAGATGGTTCTTCTTTATTTTCTTCTTCAACCTTTTCTTCTGGTTGTTCCACTTTTTCAAGGTTTTCAACTTCTGCGAGTTGTTCTTGTTTTGGTTCAACAGGTTTTTCTGCTTCTTGTGGTTGATTTGCTTGTTCTTCGCTTGGTTGTTCTTCACTTGCTACACTTTCGCCAGTAAGTCTTTCATATTCTTCTGGAGAAATATAGTTGCCATCGGCATCATAGATATCATTATTTTCATCATGATAATAGTTATGATTATCATAATATGTTCCATTTGCAAACCAATAGTAACCATTTTCATCATAGAAACCAGGGTTTGCATCTTCTTGATTTTCTTCTGGTTGCTCTGCTTCTTGTTGTTCTTGAACTTCTTCTTGTTTTGGTTCTTCCACAACTTCTTGTGGTTGTTCTTGATTTTCAACTGGTGTTTCTTCCGCAATTTCTTGTGCAGGTTCTTCTTGCTTTTCTTCTTCTACATTTTTAGCAGGTACTTCTGTTTCTTGTGGTTGTTCAACTTGTTCTTCACTTGGTTGTTCTTCCACAGCTGTTTCATTGGCATTTTCTTCCAATTCATCAGTTTCTTTGTTAGGTTCATTTTCAACTTCAGCTTCAGCACTTTCTTCTGCTTCTGCTTCTTGTGGTTGTTCTTGTGCTTCTTGTTCTGCTTGATTATGTATTAATTCTCTAAGGTCATTAATTACGCTATCTTTAATATTGTTAATTTCTTGAGCTTTTTCAAGTTCTTTTTCTGTTTCTTCTTTTTGTTCATTAAGTTCATTAAGTTCTTGTGTGTGTTTTTCTTGAACATCATTTAAGATTGCTTTATAAACTTTTGTTGCAAATGTGTCATATTCAGAAAGCATAACATTTGTTGCATACTCTTTCTTTTCTTCAAGTTCTGCTCTGCATTTTTCAATTTGTTCTTTAAGTTGAGCAGTTTCTTGGTCGTAACGAAGTGTTGCACTGTCTTGGTCTTTTTCAAGTTGTTCTTGCTTTTTGATTTCGTCTTGTTGTTGTTTTCTAATATAGTTTACTTCAATACGATTTGTTGACTCTTCTTGTTGAGTTCTAAATCTTTCAATATTTTCTTTACTTGCTTGAAGTTTGCGTTGATAATCTTTTGATGTATTTTCGTAGTTTCTCTTTAATGATTCAATTTCACTATCATATTGTTGAATTTGAGCAAGTATTCTTTGACGAGTGTTAAGATAAATCTCTGACTCTTTCATTGCTCTATCCAAAATAAGAGAACCATCTATGCCTGTTTTTTCAAAGTCATATGTTTCATGTTCAACTGCATTTTGTCTTGCTTTTTCAAGTTCTTCAGCTTCTTGTCTTGCACGCTTTTCAAGATATTCATTAAGAACAGGAATTCCACCTTTGATTTCTTTTCTTGTGAATAAGATTTCAAAGTCAACATATTTTGGAATTGTTGTTGATGCTTTATCAACATATCTATTGAATAAATGGAAATTTTGATACAAACTTGCAAGTGTAAAGTTTTGAGTTGTACGAAGCATCATTACAAACACAACACTAAATATCAAAATGATTGTTGGAGCGATAAGAGATATTGCAATTGCTTCAACTGTTAATGCTGTTGTTCCATAATTAAGCAATGTTAATAAGAATGTGATTAACATTGTTGCACCACAAATACCAATATAGTTCTTTATATTTGCTGTGTATGAACTTGTATGCAATGGCTTTTCAATACAGTTATACATACTCATATAGTAACTTGGAGCATGTTCACGATACAACATATATTGTTGCCAGTGATATCTTAATAATTTTGGTGAAGTTTTAATTAATTTGTTAAATTCAACCAAATTACTTTCATCAATTTGTTCGTGATTATATAGCCAACGATTAAGTTTTTCAAGGCTACGGTTAAGTCTTCCTTCATAAGCATAACGAGATTTTACCATAAAGAAAATTACCATAAATATGATAAAACCAAGGCTTATGTAGAATAATAAATCTTTAGTTAGTCCATTTTGGGTAAGTTTTAAAAAGAAATCCCAAATGTTATCAATGACACCTAAAAGCATAAATTTGTCCCCTTTTTATTACATTTTTCGAGTGTAGTATAACACATAAATATTTTTTTAACTAATATTTTTAAATATTTTTTTTGATTTTTTTAATATTTTTTTAAATATTTTTTTGTGAATTATTTTTTATTTATTTTTAAAGCAAAAAAGTTGATGCTATTTTACATCAACTTTTATTAGTTCGCATGGCTTTAAACTTAGTATATAACACTCATCAATTTGCCTTCCAAGTGCGTATGTTGCCGACTTTTTATATAGTAATAATTGTTTATAATATTTATTAATTAAACCACTTTCATTAAGATTTGAAAACTTGTAGTCAACAAGTATTGTTTTGTTATTTTTTATAATAATTAAATCACACACACCTTGAACAAGAACTTTATCATTTATATCACTGTCTTCAATTTCGCTGTATGGAACTTGCATAACAAATGTTTGTTCTTTTAGTGTTGTACTATCTTTGCACAATTCTTTTAACAATTTTAAATTCTTTATTACAATATCAAAGTTTAAGGCGTTTATTGTCTGCTCATTAAATATATTTTGTTCTTTAATTTTTTTGATTATTGTTTTTATGTTTTGAATATTCACAACATCATTAAAGTCGTATAATTCCATAATCTTATGATACAGACTTCCAAGTTCATTCTTTTGTATTCCTTGATATTTATCTTCACTTGTCAACAATTTATTTGGTTCAAAATTTTTGCTTGCAAATTCATCATCTGCTTTTAGAATACTCGACACAGAATTTTTCTCTGCAATAAATGTCGCCTTATCATTGAAATATCCTGTTTGAATATAATTTGCCAAATCTTTTATTTCTTTTTCTTCATATTGTTTATTTAGTATATTAGTATTATTAATAACATTAATACTTTGATAATCTTTTTGGTCAATAACATTGCAAGTATAATCTTTTGAATTCATCAAATTAAATGAACTAACTTTTGCATTAATTTTTGAAATATCTTCATTTGATAGTGAATTTACAATTTGTGTTAGATAGTTATTACTATTCATAATTTGCCAATCATTCTCAAATTTTTCATATTCCAACTTATTTGTTTGTCCAATTAAAATTAGTCTATTTTTTGGTCTTGTTAAAGCAACATACAAAAGTCGTAATCTTTCGCTAATATTGTCAATTTTGTTAAAAGTTTTTACAACACTATAAAATACACTATTACTTTTTTGTCTTAAATCTTGATTATAATATTTCAGCCCAACACCAATTTCTTCGTTTAAAACTATTTCAGGTTCTTGAGAATTTGTATTAAATGATGCCGAAAGTTCAGGAATTATAACAACTGGCCATTCAAGTCCTTTGCTTGAATGCATTGTTGTTATATTTACAACATTGTTTGATGTTATTGCTCCAACAACTTTTTGCTCTCTAACATTTTCTCTTATAAAGTTAAGATATTCTGTAACTGAGTAATTGTAATTTGAATTTGTGAAAGAATTTACAAAATCTTTAACATTTTTTGCTCTTGATAATCCGTTAAAACTATTTTGAATTTTGTATTCATAATTTGTTTCTTCCAAAATTTGATTTAATGCAAATATCAAACTTTGATATGTTGAATTGTAAGCAAATTTTTGCAAAAGTTCTGTCATATAATCAATTTTTCTTTTTATTTCATCATCTTTACTATATTCAAGCACACAATCATAAAAGTTTTGTTTACCCACAACATTTTTACGAATATCAAGCATTTCATTTGCAGAAAAATCAAATAAATTTGACATCATAACACTTGCAAGCGAAACATCATCTTTAAAATTTTGACTGACTTTTATTAAGTTTATAAGAACGCTCGCATCAAAAGTTTCATCAAGATTTGCATTTGAATTTTCAAGCACAGGTATATTAAAATTGTTAAATGCTTCAATGTATGCCTGCTGTTTTGTCCTTGAACGAAGAAGTATCGCAATATCTTTATATTCAATTTTGCGATAGCATTTTGTGTTTATATCATATATTTCTTCATTTAATAATTTTGTTATCCTTTCTGCAACAAAATTTGCAGAAGCCATATCATCATCACTTTCTTGATTTTGAAATTCTTGAACACTATACACCTTGCTTTCAGTTTCTTTTTCTTCTTTGTCCTTAAATAATATGTCAAGTTCAACGCAAGGATATTTTTCTATTTCAAAATCTCCTTGCCCATTAAGCATTGATTTATCTTTATAGTCAAGGTTTGCTGTTTTTTGAGTCATAATAACACTAAATATGTTATTCACAAAATTTAGTATTTGATGAGTTGTTCTAAAATTACAGTTAAGTTTCAGGTATTCAGATTTGTCATCATTTTCAAATTGATTTATTATATTTTCAAATATTTTTGCGTTTGATTGTCTAAACCCATAAATTGCCTGTTTTAAATCTCCAACCAAAAATAAATTATTTTCACTTCTAAGTTGGTTTATTAATTTTTCTTGTACTCTGTTTGCATCTTGAAATTCATCAATAAAAATGTGTTTATATTTTTGTTTTATTGTTTGCAAAATTTCAGGGTTCTCAAAAAGTTTTAAAGTCAATCTTTCAACATCGTTATAGTCAAAAAGATTTTTTGCTGATTTTATTTTTTCATATTCTTTTAAAAATCTTTCGTAAATGTCAAAGAAAATTAAAGTTGTTTTTTTGCAAACATAAATTGATTTTTTATATTCTTCAGCACTTTGAAATTCTTTTATAGAGTTTACCACATTATCAAATCTTTCTTTTTGAGATTTGATTTTTACAAGCAAATATTCATCTCTTTTATCTTTTTGTGGACTTCTGTCAATTTTAATTAAATTTGCATTATCAATCATTTCTGCCAAATTTTTAGAATTGTTTATCAAATCCATTCCTGCAAGAATAGAGTTAATATAAATACAATACTTTTCAAATTCTAAACTTTTTGACAAGTTGAACAAATCTTTTAATTTGTCGGCTAGATTTTTAACTTGTTCTTTTATGCTGTCGAATAAAATTTGACTTGCAAATGGATTATCTTGTGGTTCAAAAAGACTTAAACTTTTTGATTTAAAATCAACATAACTTAATATTGACCTGCAAAAATCATTCATTTTTAAAACAATTTCTTTTATCTTTTTATCTGTTCGGTTTGAGCCATAAAAATCAAAAATTATTGAAAAATCATCAAAATTTGATTTTTTATATGATTTTATTGCATTTTTTATTGCTTTGCTACGAATTAAAGTTTCTTCGCTTCCCTGCAAAATATTAAAAGCAGGGTCTATGTCTAATAAGTAAAAATATTTTTTCACAAGTTTTTGACAAAAACTATCAAATGTTGAAATGTCGCTGTTTACTATATTATCTAACTCTTTTTGAATTTCAACTTCGCCAGACTTTGTTATGGCGTTTATAAGTTTTTGTTTCATCTCACTTGATGCAGAATTGGTGTAAGTTAGTACCAAAATATCTTCAATTTTTACATTTTCTTCTGTAATTAGTTTTACAATTTTTCTAATCATAACAGAAGTTTTTCCACTTCCTGCCGATGCAGAAATGGCAATATTTTTGTCGTGAGATTTTAACACAGCATCTTGTTCTTCAATTATTTTAAATTGTTCATTTGCCATTTTTATTCTCCACTTCACCAAATGTATTTTTGTCGACTTTTACACCTTTTCTTTCTCCTGTTGCCAAAACATCAATGCCACAAATTGATTTATATTTGCAAAATTGACATTCATTTTCAAAAGGCGAAACAAATATATTCCCACTGACTATTTCTTTTATTCCTTGTTTTACAATATCTAACGAATATTTTGTAATATTGTCAAGTTCTTCT
Source organism: uncultured Clostridia bacterium (assembly GCA_937915245.1). GTDB lineage: Bacteria > Bacillota > Clostridia > Christensenellales > UBA1242 > UBA5893. The sequence continues at coordinate 7,830 of CALDLU010000112.1, forward strand.
TTTGTTAAATTTTTGCTATATACAAAATTTTTATTATCCACATCAGATTTTGAAGAATATTTTGCTTGCAAAAATCTACTTGATTTTGTTTCCAAATTAAAAGTTTTATCCGCCTTTTCAACAAGAGCAGTATTGTCCAAAAAGTATCCATGAAGTTTATAATCATCTTCATTCTCTAATTTTGCATCACTGTAACTTTGAACTATTGGCAGATAAAAAGCACCAAATGGTTTTAATCCTTTTATTTTTTCAACAGCATAAAGATAAACATAAACTTGAATTTTTGTTCCATAGTAAACATTTTTTAAACTTGAATTTTGCTTACTGTTTGAACCTGTTTTATAGTCAATTATTCTAAAGTAATCATCACACTTATCAATTCTATCAATAACACCAATAATTTTATATTTTTTGTCCTGATGTAAAACATAAACATTTTCATCATTAAACTTATACTCTGTTTCTAATGGTTTAAAGTCAGAATTTTTTGCTTCATATGTTAAAAACTTTGCAAATCTTATTGTTTCCCCCTTTAACATATTAAGTGTAACAATGTTTTCTTCTTCACCAATTTTTTTGTAATCGTTAAGACTTAAAAGTTTGTCAATGATGCAAAGCACTTTATTCTCTATTTCTTCTTGCGACAAATCTTTAAGACAATTTTTATTTTCTCTCACATATATATCTACAAATTTATGTAAAAAGTTTCCAAATTCATATGCTTCAATATTCGCAGTTTTTTGTTCTTGCAATTTTAAACCATACTTTACAAAATGTTCAAAAGGACACCTATAATAACTTTCAATTTGGCTTACTTTTGTTTCATCTGCTTTTAGCATCATTTCACCATTTGAAATGTTTTCTTTATTTTGTTTTTGATATTCCAATTTTGCTCCAAGATTTAACAAACTTTTTTTAATTAGTCCACTATCTTGATTCTCACTGTTAAGATTATTGCTTCAAAAACATTTGGACAAGAAAACATTGTCTTTGTTATTTCATCTAAATCAAACTTTTCATAAATATCGTTTTGAGTGATTTTTATGCTATCTCCACAAATTGTAAGAATGTCATTAACAAAAGGACTGCACAAAATCTTTTTCCCATCATCACTTTGCAAATGATAAAAAACATATAGTTTTTCTTCTGCTGATGAAAGCAAGTCAAATAGTTTGAATTTTGTTCGTCTGTTTATCATCTTTGATGTTGGTGAAATTTTTACAACATTATCCAATTCTTCAATTTCATTATCACTAAGCAATGCTAAATCTTTTGTTGGTTTTGGCAAAACATCTTGGTTCGCCCCCAAGATAAAATAATACTTTGTTTTTTCAAAGAAACTTGAACTTGCATCGCCAACAAAAACGCTATCCAAACTTAATGGTACTTGTGATATTTTTATTTCTTTTAATGCACTAATATACAACTCATAAAATTCATTAAAAGATAATTCATCTTCAATGCAGTCAACAAGTTCACCATTAAGTTTTTCAATTTTATCAATAACTTGTGAATAAAGTTTTTGGTTAAATAAATCATTATTTTTTGCAAAAATTACGCACAAATTATCAATTTTTGACTTAATTTCATATTTCTTAAAGATATTTTCAACATTTTCTATATAATTTTTAATATTGTCTTTATCTTTAAATTTTTGAGAAGATTTGATTATTTCGCCAAACTCTTGCATATCAAAATTTTCAAAAAGTCTATCAGTCTTTTTATATTCAATCTCATTTGTAATAATATAATTTTGTATATCTTCCTTTAAATTTTTTTCAATATTTACGAATGAATTATTGAGCAAATTTAACAAACTTTCTTTGCTTAAATTATCGTTTTTTAAATCTAAAACAAATCTTATGAAATTACAAATTTCAGTACTATAAAATTGTTTTGATATATCAATGTAATATGATATTTGATACTTATCAAAAACATTTTTTAAATCTTCAAAATAATCATTTGTTGTTATTATTGAAATATCACTATATTTGCATTTTTTTAGTTTTGTTAAACTTGCAATTTTGTTAGCACATATTTTGATTTCATCTTGCTTTGTGGCAAGTTCCAAAACATTAACATACCCAAAATCTTGCATAGGCTTTATACCAAAACCATAAACATTATCAAACAATGCTTTTTGTGGGATACTTAAAACTTGATGACTTTCTTGCACAATATATTCAAGTTTTTTTTCCTTTAAAATGTCTGTTATATTGTTAAACATTTCTTTGTCAAATATCATATTGTTTTTATTGTGGTTTGGATAAAAACAACCAACAACAACATTATTTGCTGTTTTAAAAATATTTCTCAAAATTTCGTAACCTTGTTTTGTAAAAGCATCAAAGCCACAAAAATAAAAGTTTGTATTTTTTATACTTTCTGTTTGTTCAATTATTGAAGTAAATAATTTGAGTGTATTAGTGCCATCAAGTCTACCATTTAAAAGTTCGTTATATTTATCATTTATCACTGACAAGTCTTGTAATTTTTTTTGTGTGCTAACACTTGCACTTTCCCCCGCCAATTTTAACATATTTGAGTTTATATCACTTGAACGAATAAGACTTAATATGTTTTGAATTTTTTGGCAAAGACCTTGACTTAAGTTTTTTGAAAAGCAAGAAAAATTTTCTTTACATTTTTGCAATGCTCTAAACAACAAAAATTTACATTCATCATTTGTCAAGTAAACGCAATTTAATCCTGCTTTTGAAATAATATCTTTTGCAAGTGATGTTATGCCCATAACTCGAATATTAAAACTACTTTTTATATTCAAAACATCAAATACCATTTTTTCTGCAAGCAAAGAAAATCTATCAGGCACAACAATAATATTTTGGCTTGATAGATTTTCTTTTTTATCATTTATTTCAAAAATAACACTTTTTGAAATATCAATTAATTTTTGACCAGTTACTATTTTTATCATATTTTAATGATAACAATCTTTAATGTAAAAGTAAACGATTTTTTAAAATTTTATGCTTATTAAAATTTTATATTTTTCAACTATAAATATCTTGTAACATAAACCAAATATTTTAATTTATTTTTGTTATTTCTTTATTTTCAAATTTTTGAGTAAATTCTTTTAATTTTTTATTTTTATTACATTTTTCTGCATTTTTTATGCGTAAATCTTGAATTTCTGTATTTAATTTTTGATTTTTTAAACTTTCTAATCTAAATAATTTTTGCAAATTTTTAATTTCTTTTTCCTTTTCATTTATTTTGATTATCATTCGTTTTAATGCTTCGTTTGCCTTTACGCCAATTCCACCATTTTCTCTTATCACTCTTTCTTCCGTTTGTTTTTGGACCAATCTCACAAGCCCCATAAACAAACTGTTTATATCACTATCACTTAATAAGTTTTTGGGATTTACAAAACTTATAACATTGTTTGGTTTTTGTAGTTTTGCTTTTGGTTTATCTAATTTTAATATGTTCAAACATTTGTCATAAAGTGGTTTATTTTTTACAACAACTGCCCTAAACTTATTTTGCAATCTTACCATTTTGTTAATATCTCCATCAGCGAGTTGCATACAAGCTTTTCTCACAGAAATACCTTTGCTCGTTAATCTCAAAATTTCAAGCACTAAATTTTCGGTTTCATCTTCCGTAAATTCTTTTTGTTCCACTTTTTGATGAAGTGAAATATCTATACCCAAATTTTTTCTTCTTTCCTTATTATTTTCTAACTCATTTAATTCAGCATAATAATAATTTCTAACACTGTTTGGTTTTCTATTAGTTATTTTTGCATACAAACTAAACATTCCCGACAAATTATGATTTTGTTTTTTGCCGTCTTCTATAAATCTAAACAATTTGATAACTTCTTCATCTGTCCATTGTGAATAACTTTTCATTTTGCCCTACCTTTTTTAAAATTATTGACAGAATAAAAAAAGTTAAACTATGCATAAATAAATAGTAAATAAAAAAACTTGCAACCTTTTTGCAAGTTTTTATTTTTATTTATAAAACTCTTCTGTTTTTTCTTTATGTTTTTGTACATATTGCTTTGAATAAATATTTTGGGGTTCTTTTGTTTGTTGACTAAATTTTTCGGTTGTGAATACTGGTAATTTTTCACAAAGTTTTTTCTCACTCAAATTTGTTAAATCAATATTTTGATATTTTGCTTCGCCATTTTTGCACTCACATGCTGCAACCATAATTTTATTCCTTTGTGAGCAAACAACATCTTTAGCTTCTTGCCACATTTTTTGTTCTTCGCCACTTTTATTTTTATCAACTTGTGGCATAGAGTTTATCAATTCTTCCAATTTGTCGCCACAAAAATATTTTATATCTTCAATACATTTTCTATATTCTTTC
>CALDLU010000113.1:0-2231 GCA_937915245.1 uncultured Clostridia bacterium
TTGATACATCAATGGGATTTACACCACTTGAAGGACTTGTTATGGGAACAAGATGTGGAGATATTGATGCATCTGTTTTGGAATATCTAAGTGAAAAAACAGGAATGACATTAAAAGAACTTACAACATATATGAACAAAAAGAGTGGCGTTCTTGGAATTAATGGTGTTTCTGGCGATATGAGAGATAATGATGCTTTAATTGCACAAGGCAACAAAAGAGCAATTTTGGCTCAAAATATGATTTGTTACAGAGTTAAAAAATATATTGGAAGTTATGCTGCTGCAATGGGTGGAGTTGACGCTATTGCATTTACAGGTGGAGTAGGCGAAAATAGTAAAGAAATTCGTGAAGAATGTTTACAAGGTCTTGAATTTATGGGAATTAAACTCGATAAAAACAAAAATGATAACCTTGCTCGTGGAGTAATTGGAGAAATATCTACAGATGATAGCAAAGTAAAAGTTTATCGTATTCCAACAAATGAAGAACTTGTTATTGCAAGAGATTGCGTAAGACTTACAAAATAACAAAATTTTTGTTGACAACAGCAAAAAATGTATATATAATGTTTTAAGTAAAATAAACTGCCAAAGTAGGGCAGGTTGAATATAGGAGGATAAAATGGCAGTTCCAAAGCGTAAAGTATCAAAAGCAAGAAGAGATAAAAGAAATTCAGCAAACTTCAAAGCAGGAGTTGCAACTTTGGTTGAATGTCCAGAATGTCATGCACAAAAACAACCACACAAGGTTTGTCCAAAATGCGGATATTACAACGGAAAACAAGTTGTTGAAACTGAAAAGAAAGAAAAGAAAAATTAATTATAAACAAAAATACCAAGAGAAATTCTCTTGGTATTTTTTTATACATTTTTTAAATAATTTTGTTATTTGTTTTTATTTTTATGAAAAATGTAGTAATATTTAGATAGAATATTATATTAGGGGACAATTTATGAGAATTATTCCAAGAAAGACAAAAGTAAAAATTGAAATTGTAAAAAATGTTACCTTGGGTGATGTTATCTTTGGTATGATTGGCGTTGCTGGTGCATTGGGTCTATTCCTTAGTAATTTTGCTGGGGGACTTAACTATTGGATTGGTATTGCTTGGTGTGCAATTATAATCTCATTATTTTTTAAATTTTCAGATGATATGAGATTATATCAAACACTTGGATATTTGTTTAGATTTTTTGCTCAACAAAAAAAGTACTCACAAAAAAAAGTAAAAGGTAATGCTCCAATAGAGGAGTTAATTCCTTTCACTGGTCTTTATCAAGATAGATTTATTGATTTTAAGGACTATTATGCACAAGTTATAGAAATTCAACCTATTGTATTTAGTTTGTTAAACGAATACAAAAGAGAAATGTGTATCAACACTTTTGCAAATGCTTTGCGTAGATTAAATGAAGACCAAACGGCATCAATAATAAAATTAAATAAAGCAATGGTTCTTGATAACTATATTTATGCAGAAGATAAAAAGTATGATAACTTAATGGAACTTCAATATGAAGGCGAAATCTCAAAAGAAGAAGTTGAAGTGAGAGCTGGTGTATTTGAAGAGCGTGTTTCTCAAATGGAAAGAAGAAACCGTCAAGACAAAATCTACAAAGACTATTTTTATATGGTAGTTTTTGACAAAGATAGAGAAATCTTGGAAAACACAGTAAATGGTATTGTAACAACATTAATTCAAGCAGTAACACCAATAACTTCAAAGGTGCTCACTGGAAAAGATTTGCTTATATTTATGAAAGCAATGTACGGAAAGGAATTTGATCAAAGAGAACTTGATGCAATTCCAATGAATCAATACTTCAACTGGGTTGCACCAAAAAAAGTTAAGTTCCAAGCCGGAAAGGTTTTGATAGACAACAAACCATACAGACAATTTGTCATTGCAGATTATCCAATACAAGTTCCAGATGCATGGGGTGCGTCATTCTATACACTTGACCGTACAAAAGTTGTTACAAAAATAAAACCACAAAAGAAATATGAATCAGAAAAGGCAATTGATAAAGCCATTATGGAAATGGAAGGGAAATTTGCTCGTACCGGTTCAACAAGTAAACAAATTGAAAATGAAACTCACCTTGAAACACTTCAAAATTTGCTTGTAAGTTTAAAAAATAACAACGAACAACTTTTTGACTGCAATGTCTTTATCACTTGCGAAGACCCTGCAAGAAAAGAAGTTAGAGCAATATTAAGGCAGGAAG
>CALDLU010000114.1:0-14886 GCA_937915245.1 uncultured Clostridia bacterium
AAAACCAGCAAAAAGATAATCTTATGCTTGATACTAAAACCTTGCAAGACAAAACGAAAAGACTTGACGAGGTAACAAAGCTTATTCGCTCAACTTATGAAGATAAAGTTCTAAACAAAATTCCAGAAGATATTTGCATATCTCTACTTAATAATTACCAAAAAGAAAAAGAAGTTTTAGAAAGTGAAATTTCACAAATAACTGAAAGAATAGAAAAAGTAAAGCAAAACACAAAGAATGTTGATGAGTTTATAGAAAGAGTTAAAAAATACATAAATTCACCCGTTTTAACCCGAGAAATGGCACTAGAACTGATTGAATTTATAACCATAGACAAATTTATCAAGGGAAATAAAGAACCCCGGAAAATCCATATTTACTATAAACTCATAGACAATATAAACGGCATAGATTTTAAATGCAATAAACAAAAACGCGACCGCCTATAATTCGTATGAACTACAATCATTGTCTACAACTCAGTTAATAGCGAATATGTAAGAGAAGCGACTGATAGATTAAACACCAAAATTCAAGAACACGAACAAGAGCGAGAAATTGAAAAAGATATTGATGATGATTTATCTGATGAAGAAATAGAACGCCAAATTCGTGAACTTGAAAAATTACAAGAACGTAAACTCAGAAGAAAAGAAAAAGATTTTGAAATGTAAAAAGTGTGTCACATAAGTATTGACTTTGAAAAATCTTATGATAGAATGCAAATAAAAGGTTGAAGAAACGCAAATGTTCTTCAACCTTTTGCATTTTAAAGGGAGGAATACTATGAAAATTAGTAAATTATGGGAAGGATATAAATTCCCCAAATGTGAACAATGTAAAAAAGATTGTGCGGGACACTTGAAATATGACAATCTTTGTTCAAATTTAAACTATTTGCAAGAATATGGAGAAAAGAATTTTATTAAGAACAAAGACAGTTTTGTTGAGTTAAAAAAAATTATGGGTAACAAAATTCCGACAATTTTTTCCTTTGGTTGTGGTATAGGATTAGATTGTATCGGTGCAAAAAATGTGTTTGGAAACGATATTAAATATTATGGAATTGATGAGTGTGAATGGGCTGTGATGAAAACAGCTAATTATAAAAATTTTAGTCCAAAATTGCCAAAAACTATAAAATTTGATGTTGGAACATTTCTCTTAAATGGTAGTCAAGACAATCTTGTGTTATGCTTTTTTAATTCATTGTTTACAATATCTGAAAACACCGACTTAGATAAATTGCTAATAACTGCATTAAAAAATCAAGATGAGTTTTATTTGGTTTGTGATTATACAATAAACAGCAATTTTCATATGGTGGCAGTTGAACAGGAGTTTATAGATAATCTATTAAAAAAATTAAAACAATATTTTAAAACAAAACGCTATGAAATTCTTGATGGAAAAGGTATAATAATTAAAGCAAAAAGATACTAATTGGAGTTTTTTATGATACTAAGTGTTTCTAGAAGAACAGATATTCCAGCTTTTTATAGCGATTGGTTTTTTAAATGTTTGGATGATGGATTTGTTTTAGTGCCAAATCCAATAAATCCAAAGAAAATTGCAAAAATCCCACTTAAAAAGTTTGAAATCATAGATGTTTCTACAAATTTAGTTGGAGATAAAAAGATTGAGACCAAAGGAAATATTGAAGGTATTGTGTTTTGGTCTAAAAATCCAAAACCGATGCTTAACCAAATAGAGAAATTAAAAGATTTTGCTTTTTACTTTTTGTACACTTTAAATTCTTATCCTAGCCATATAGAAGGTGGGCTTCCACCACTTGAAGAAAGAATTAAAACGTTTAGGGAACTATCCAAACATTGCCCAGTTATTTGGAGATATGACCCAATACTATTTGCAGATGGAATAGATGTAGAGTGGCATATAAAAAACTTTAAAAACTTGTGTGAAAACTTAAAAGATTATACAAAACATTGCAAAATTAGTTTTGTAATAGAAAGTTATTCGGGTTGTTCCAAAAGTGTCCATGCACCAAATGAAAAAGATAAAAATATTTTGCTAGAAAATTTTTCTAAAATAGCAAAAGAGAATGGAATACAAATTGAAGCCTGTGCCGAAAGTGGCGATTGGTCAAAATATGGCATTGTTCCAAGTAAATGTATTGACGGAGAAATATTCGAAGAATTACTCTCAAAGAAATATGCAAATTTAGGACTGACATTCAAAAGAAAGAACAACAAAATTGACGGGCAACGCAAAAATTGTGGATGTATGCCAGCAGTGGATATTGGTAGATACGATACATGTAATCATAAATGTAATTATTGTTATGCTAGAAAAGCAAAGCACACATCAATGTATGATATTCCACAAGGCGAAATTTACGATAGAAAAACTGAACTAGAATTTGAAATATTTTAAAAGCAATGTTTTACCTTAAAACAATTTGACAGTAATTGACAGCAAATGTTTTTTGGACTTAAAATTTTTGTTAAAAAATTAAAATAAAAAATCGCCAAAACCCTAGGAAAATAAAGGGTTTTAGCGACTTTTGTTTAACGGAGCTGGTGACGGGAATCGGACCCGTGACCCCTGCCTTACCAAGGTGGTGCTCTACCGCTGAGCCACACCAGCAAATGCTGTTTTTGATTGAATTTTGCGATGAGTTTTGGTGATGGGAAGGTGCTGTTTTGTTTTACTAACACACGAACCCACGCCACAAACTTGTGACACACTCAAAACTATCAATAAACACTAGTAAAATTGTCAGTAATTTTCACGATTTTTTTAACACTGAAAAGAAACTTTTCAGTTGGGGGAATATTTAAATTAATAATGGCACTAACTTAAATAAAAGGTTAAAGTTTTATTGCTCTTGTTGACTTGGGAATAAAGACTATGCTAATATTTTTATATGAAAAAAGGTGTTGTGGATTATTTAAAAAACTTTATTGAAGTATGGGATAAAAAAGGGAACATTAAAAATCTAAAATTTGATGCAAAGGATGAAAACGACTTCCAGGAGTTTATTTTATATTTTCAAAACATGTTAGGATTTTCGAATGCAGAAAATGTATTAGAGAAAAATTTTACACTCACAAGTCTTGCATTTAATGATAGAGTTAGTAGTGTTTATATTAAGGGAACAAAAGAGTATGAAAGGATATTGAAAGAGAATCCAAATTTATTAAAAACTATTGAAGAAAAAGGGCTATATAAAACTCCCGTAAAAACTGAAAATGAATTTTTAAATCATTACTCAAATTATATTTTTGATAAAAACAAGAACATTCTTTCATATAATGTAATTTGTGCAGCGACAAATTTAAAAAAGTATGATGAAAAATTAAAATCACTTGTAAAAATTGAAGATTTTTTTGACGTTTGCGATGATGAAGTAACTGTTGGCCTAAAATCAAACTTAAAAAAAATAAAAAAAGAAAAATATATTTTTCATAGGGTTTTAGAAAATAAATTCGTTGAAAAAAATGCTTTAGAAAGTGGATATTATGCTGCGCTTGATGACTTAAGGCAAAACCAAAACCGTGCATTTCTATTTGATTTAAAAACCGGAAAAGAAATTGATGAACTAAAAGATGGTTATGAAATTTTAAACGAAATTAGACATAATGTTTCCGCACACAATAATATTTATAGCTATAAATTGAATAATTTACCTTCCTATAATGGTATAATTTTAATATTTAAAGAGGAAGATATAGCTATTATAATGGCAAAACCTATATTCTTTAACATTCTAAGAGAACTTTATTTGTTTACGGAAAAACAAATAAACGAACTTTATTTTTGGTTCTATCCAAACAATAGCGAAAAAATAAATGAAAGCAATTTGGATACATATTTAGAGCAATGTAAACTTTTCAAAATTACAACTCAGAACAGTGTTTTAGAAAATGTTTTAAAAGAATTTGTGGACAGAATAGTGACAAATTATAAAAGAATAAAGAAAGATGAAAGAGAAAACATCATTCTGCAAAAATATATTAAAGATGAACTAAAGTCTCAATTTAATATTGATTGTTCAATAGAAGAAAACAATGTATATTTAGATAAAATTAAAGATATATTACTTGCAAAATCTAAAATTGTTGAACTTAAAATTCTGACGGATGTTGGTCAATTTTTAAGCAATTTCATAAAATTTTTTGGAACGAATGTAATAAATAAAAGTACTTTATATGGTCCTAAAAAAGAGTACACATATAACCCTGAACCAATATATATCGCCGAAAAAATTTTAATGTTGCTGTTTTGTGTAAAAATGAGAAATAGCAAGCAATTCACATTTGCTAATATTTTTGATGGAAAAGAAAAGGATTTTTTCTTTATTTCAATAGTTTATCTTTTAATTTATATAAATTTCATTCATAGTAAACTAATTGATAATATAAAAGAAAATAAAGAAAATGTAGACAATCTTAATAAACTACTATCTACAATCAAAAAAATTGATGATAAAAATAAAGTTTTTACATTTTGTCCTCAAAATGCCAAACCATATAGGCCTCAAACGAGTGAAGATTATCTTAAAATTTTAAAATTAATAAGAAACAGTTTGGCACACAATAATTTTGCCATCAATTATACAACATCAAAAAATATAATGGACGCAAATATATATTTTTTAAATAAAGATAGAAATTTTAAAATTATTTGTACATTTAGAAATTTTTTAACATTTATAACAAACGATATCTTTACGCAATATTGTGATAACAAAAACATATTTTTTGCGGATAATTTTAAGGACTTGTTAAATGTAATCCATAATAAATTTAATTAAACTTTCTAGTTGTTTCTAGAAAGTTTTTTACATGAAAAGTAAATCTATTTTAAATTGGGAAATTTGTATTAACCTATATTTGAAAAGCGATTTCAAGCATGATTGGGAAATAAGAATTTGAGTCGCAGAATCCTATTCACTTAAAAATTGCCCAAACCATAGGCAAATGAAAATATTATTGTTCATTATCTCCCAGTTAGATATTGCAGTTGTTTAAGTTTTTATAAAATCAAACTTGGTTCATTTTTGGAGATGACATGGTTTTGGCCAAGTTATCTCTTTTTTATTGGGTTGATACTGAAAATTTTTGAAATCATTAGTTTCTGGCAACCCAGGTGTTTGCTTTTTCTTTGGTACATCAAATTGAAACAACAAATAAATATAGATTTGTTTTTATGAACAACGCTAGTTTTAAAGTTGTTGACTAAATGCAAAAAAATTAATTGTTTAATTTGGAGTACATCTTTAACCAAAATTATTGAAAAGCAAAATTGTTGGGAAGTGGGAACCTAGATGAAATGACTTTTACAATGTGCGTTTAAATGTGTTTGTGGTAGACAATTGTCAAATTTAAAAAATTTTGGTTTTCCTATATACTTTTATAGGAGGAAAAAATTTATGAAATTGCACCAAATTGTAAAAGAATATTTGGATAATTTAAAATATCAAATAAAAAAACATACATATTTACACTACCAAAACTTGTATGAAATTTATATATTAAAACATTTTAATTTTAATGCAAGACTAGTTGAAAATAGTGACTTAAATTTGGCGTTGTTGGAGTTTTTGAAAAAGTATTCAAATTCACTTTCAAAAACAATAAAAAGTTTGATTAACAGGTCGTTAACATTTGCGTATGAAAACAATATGATAAAAAAACGTATATTAATTACGCAAAAAATCAAAAGCAGGGCTGAAAAACAAGTTGAATGCTTATCGGTAAGTGAACAAATAAAGATTGAAAAATATATTCTTGAAAATAAACGGTTATATTCATATGGAGTTTTAATAAGTCTTTTCACTGGGCTTAGGCTAGGAGAACTTTTGTCGCTTAAATGGAAAGAAGTGGATTTTAAAAACAAAGTTATAAAAGTCATTTCAACCACAAGTAAGTGTTTGGAAAACCATAAACAAATTGAAATTGTAGATTTGCCTAAATCAAATTCTTCAATAAGAGAAATTCCACTTACAAAAAACTTAATCAATCTTTTAAAAGAGCTTAAAACTACAAATGCCGAATATGTTGTTTGCAACAAAAAAAGGAAAAAAGTAGACTACAGAACTTATCAATCTTCATTTAATAATTTGCTTAAAAAATTAAACATAAAGCATTATGGATTTCATTCACTTCGTCATACATTTGCAACAAGATTGCTTGAAAACAAGGTTGACATTAAAACAATTAGTGAACTTTTGGGACATTCCAACCCCAGCATAACATTAAACAGATATGTTCACACAAATATAGAAAACAAAAGACGAGCAATGCAAAAAATAAAATTTGCGGTGTAAATAACACATTATTATTAAACTTGGAATAATGTTTCAAATTTATAGTTTTTCACAATATTTTGTCTTATATTTTAAGATGATTTCAAAACATTAAAAAACCGACTTTATAGTCGGCAAAATTACACATTTATCTATGCAATAGTTGTGTATTTATGCTATCATAAACGCAATAAAAAGTCAACACTAAATTTTAAAAACTGACAAACGATAAAACATCTCATTTAATTTTGCAATTTTTTTACCAAAAACACACATTTATTGCATAGATAAATGTGTGTTGAAAAGGAGGTGTTTTATGGACAATAATGATTTTATTATTGAGAATGGTATCTTGGAAGCATATATTGGGGATACCAATGAAAGTGTCATTGTTATACCTGAAGGTGTAACAGATTTGGGAAGTCATATTTTCCCAGACAAAATGAGCGGAAAATTGACAATAGTTTTCCCTTCCACATTAAGAGAAATTAGTTCCGATTATCCTTTTAAGGGCAATAATGTGGACTGTTTAGACTTCTCCAAGTGTAAATCAAACGATTTTAAAAAAATCAAATTAAATGACAAATTTGAAAAAGTTATTTTGCCAGTCACAATTTCAAATTTTAATCCTAATTTTATTTACAATAAAGTTACAGTTCGTTGTGGTGGAAAAGAATATCAAAATGCAGACTTTTCAATGTGTAAAAATCTAAAAGAATTGTCGCTTAAAAATCTTAATAATGCATCTTTTAATACTTATCAAGTTCCTGATAGTGTAGAAAAATTTTATACCGGTTATCCGGGACAAAATATTGTAATCAAAGAACTTAGATTTTCATCAAAAAGCAATGCCAAAATTGTAGATGTTAATGGAGTAGAAACAATAACTGTTCCGAAATCAATTGAAGAACTTTATGCTGGCAATGCAAAATGGGTGTTCTTTGAAGGTACAAGCCTTGATTTATACGAAGCATCATTGCAAAGATCCTATGTTGTTGAAAATGTGGATATCGACAGTATCAAGTTTGTTGACAAATTCAGCACCAAAGGCGTTGCATATTATCAAACATCTCGTGGCATATTCATTACAAAATTAAATAACGAAATTGCTAAGTTTCAAGATATTCCACAAACTCTTGATGGCAAAAAGGTACTTGGTAACACTTTATACAACCCATTTTCAAAAAACAAAACGAACGAAGATAATGACTTCGGTGTGCTTGCTCCAAAAATTAAATATAGAGCAAATCGAAATCTTCAAAAAACAGAAGATGTATTCAATGGTAAATTAAAAACAAAAAAAGTGACCGCAGACAAAAAAGATGAAGACGACCCTTGGCTAACCGTATGGAAAATTCCAAAATGGAAAAAGATTCTATTCTATTTATGTGGCATAGTTGCCTCATATCTTGTGGTCACTCTTGCCTTTCTATTTTTAAATGGCATAGCAAAACAAAATCCAGATGGTGGTATGGGAATAAAGTTTATGATTGGCATAATACCGGTTGGTTTATTTGTGTCACTTGCAGTTGATGGTTTTATAGTTTTTAGAATAATTGGCAAGATTGAATCTAGGAATATCAAAAATATGGACACGAGTCGTATTGAAAGGGTAAGACAACAATTTAAAAACAGTTATTTACTGAAAATTTACGAGTATGTTGATGAACCATACAGATGGATTGCAAACGACTATGCATGGAAATTATATGAAGAAGACAAACGAAGAAAAGATGAACAAGCAAGAATAAAACGTCAGCACGACAAAGCAATGGATGAATTGCTTCATGGTTCAAAAGAAGAACAACAACGAAAAGCCATTGCATCAAAACTTGATGAATTAAATAAAAATCTTAGGGAAAGCAACAATTCATCTTCTTATGACCTTTATGATAGTTCAGGAAGCAAGATTGGAGAGATAGAAAAAAAGTAGAAAAATATTAATTGGAGGGGAAAATGACAAAAAGGAAAAGTATTGTGTTGGGCATTTTGGCAATTTTCTTAATTATTCCAGCAATGTTATTGCTTACTGCTTGCGGTGGTGGTAACGGTAGCGAAGGTGGCGGAGGCATGCCACAGACATCATACGTTTCTGATTTTAATTTCTATTATTTGCCAGAAACAGATTCCTATGCAATAAGAAAATATATAGGGAACGAAAAAATTGTCACATTGCCAGATAAATATACAGATGGGAGATCTATTACTGAAATTTATATTAGTAATAGTGAAGATGACCAACCATTTTTGAATTGTTCAATTGAAGAAGTGACAATTCCCGCATCAATCACAAAATTACATAACGATGAAAATGTGTTTTACGGTGCATCAAATTTAAAAAAGATAAATGTGGATAAAGATAATCCTTCTTTTACATCATATGATGATTGTTTGTATAACAAAGATTTAACAACCTTGATTGCAGTGCCATACAAAAAGAATAATGAGCTAAAGCTTCCAGACACATTGACAAAGATTACAACAAATGCCCTTGCAATGCTCTATGTTCGCAATGCTACTGAAATGCAATACCTTTTGGATGTTGATGATTGCTATGAAAAGAGATTGGGTGCACAAATTACAAGTGTCACTTTGCCAAGTGGAATTACAGAGTTGGGTTGGAATACCTTTAATGGTTGTGCCAATTTGAAAACAGTGGATATGTCAAAAACTCAAGTAAAAACACTTGATTATTACGATTTTGCATACACACCAAGTTTGGAAAATGTTTTATTTCCATCAACATTAAGATATATAAAATATAGAGCATTTGCTTTTTCGGGGATAAAAGAACTCACAATCCCAAAAGATGTGACATCAATATCTTTTTGGGACTATGAAGATGTAAGAGTTGGCATTGAACCATCTGATGAAGTGTTTATTGGTTGTAGGTACCTAGAAAAGATTACTGCACCTGCAAGTGTTCTGTTTGGTGTTAAAAAATATCAAGGTGCTGACTATGTAGAAACCCACCCTTGGAACTATGGACTTGAATGCAACAGAGCAACATTCTTTGGTTGCATAAACTTGAAAGAGATAGTGGTAAATAACTTTGTTGAAAATGAAAGCTATATGCTACCTAACTTTACTTTGTCAGTATTGGCAGACCATTTTGAAGGCAAAAGAACTCCTGAAAGTTATACCCTTGAAGAAAAGGCAAGCATGACTTTTAGGTCGCTTGAAAGAATTATTTTTGATTGTGATATGTCAAACTGGTTATCCAATACAGACAAGGCTGGCAAGTGGGAACTTCACTACAATCGACATGAAACCAATACAGATTTTGAGAGTGGAACAATGAATGCAAAAAATTTGTTCACTGCATATCCAAATCTAAAAATTTACACAAATAGCGTTGAAGGAATGCAAAAAGCCCTAACTTACTATGTTTTGGGTATAGATGAAGAAGCGTTAGGCAACAGAATTATGGCGGCGGTAAGGCCTTTAAGTGAATTGGGGGAATAAAATGAAAAAGAAAAGTATATTTTTAACTTTGTTGCTGGCAATATGCTGTGCATTTACATTTGCTGGTTGTGGCGGTGACAACGGCAACAAAGTTTTGTTGACAGGCATTGTTGTTAAAACAAACACTTTGCAATCAGAATATTATGTTGGCGACACATTAAATATTGAAAACGGAAAAATTGTTTTAAGCTATTCAAACAATACTTTTGAAGAAAAACCAATTGGCAGTGAAATGGTGTCGGGGTTTGATAGCTCTTCAGAAGGTGAAAAATACTTGACAATTTCTTATGACAAACAGAAGACATATTTCACTTATTATGTCAGAGCATTCACCAGCGAACAGTATTTTAATTTTGAGACAATTCAAAACAAAAATGAAGTTAAAATAACAGGACTAAAGGGTGAATATCCAAGAGAGATATATGTTCCAAAAACTCTTGGAGGGAAAACAGTTACAACAATTGATACAAACGCATTTAAAAACGCTGTTGTTGATAAAATTGTTATGTTTGACGGAATAACAACAATTGCCCCACAAGGTTTGGCAAACTGCTCTGAAGTTGATGAAATTGTTTTGCCAAACAGCGTTAAGACAATTGGAGATTATGCCTTTTACAATTGTTCAAGTTTGGAAAGAGTAACTCTTCCAAATGAAATTGATTGCATTGGCAATTATGCTTTTTATAACTGCAAAACATTGGTTCAAGTTAAAATGCCTATGGCACTAAACAAATTGGGCGATGGTGCGTTTTATGATTGTTCTGCTCTTGATAAAATTGAATTGCCAGACACCTTGACCGAAATTGGAACAATGGTTTTTACAAATTGTGAAAGCCTTGTTGATATTAACCTTAAAAATGTTGCAACAATATCAAAGTGGGCGTTTTTCAAGTGTTCAAACCTAAAAAATGTTGACATATCTTCTGCAAAAACACTTGCTGATAGTTGCTTTGGCTATGCTGGATTAAGTGCAATTACACTTCCAGAAGGTGTGAAGACCATTGGTAATGAAGTTTTTAAAAATTGCGAAAATTTAAAAACTGCAAATTTGCCATCAACTCTTGAAAAACTAGGCGAAAAGGCATTTGCAGATTGTAAAAATTTAATTGCAGTAAATTTTGCAGAAAACACAACAAACTTAAAAGTAATAGCAAACAGAACTTTTGAAAGTTGTTCTTCCCTTGAAAATTTCAAAATTATACCAAGTATAGAAACTATTGATTCTTGTGCCTTTCAGTGTATTGAAAACGAAGATGACAACAAATTTTTCAGTATTGACTTTTCGAAAGCAACAAATTTGAAAATTATTGGAAGTTCTGCATTCTCAAACACAAGATTGCAAAAAAATATTGCAATTCCTAAATCAGTAACAACAATATGTTCAGATGCCTTTGGAAATACAACAGGGCTTGAAAACTTATCTTTTGAATCAAACTCAAATTTGACAAATCTTGAAAGTAGTTTTATTGGTTCATCAATAAAGAAAATCACGCTTCCTGCTAAACTAATTTCTTTAAATAAAAATGCTTTTAGTTACTCAGACTTGGAAGAAATTGCTTTTGATGAAAACAATGCAATCACAAAAATATCAAGCGAAATAGCTTATGGCGTGGACAATTTAAGAAAAATTACATTTGGAAAAAATTTGGAAGAAATTTCAAAAAGTTTTGTAAGTTCTTGCCCAAATGTTAATGAGATTGTATTTCCAGAAAATTCGAAACTAAAAACAATTTCAGGTGGAGCTTTTAGCAATCTAAAAATCACAAGCATTGTTATTCCAAGTGAAGTTGCAGAAATTGGTAACCTGGCTTTTAGTGGATGTAACAAACTTTCTTCGGTTGTTTTTAAGGGCTCAAAAGTTGCAACAATTGGCACTTCTGCATTTAGTGGTTGTTCAAATTTAACAACTATTTCAATTGCAAACATTGGTCTAAAAAATATTGGCGAAAGTGCCTTTGCGGGCTGTGGAGGATTGTCTCAAATATCACTTCCTAACGATTTGATTAGCATTGAAAAAAGGACCTTTGAAAATTGTGGCGCATTAACCCAAATTGTGCTTCCAAACACATTGACAACAATTGGAGAAAATGCTTTTGCTTCAACAGGAATAACAACCATTGATATTCCTGCATCTGTAACAAATCTTGGAGCATATTTTGTGGAAAATTGTTCAAATCTTGTTGATATCATTGTTAGAACAAACAACATAGCAACTTTCCCAAGATTTGTGGGTTACAGAGGAACATTAAACTCAATTCAACACATTTACGTTCCAACAGAAAAAGTGGAAACATATAAATCACAAAGTGCTTTAAGAAATTTTAAAGACAAAGTTTTGTCAATAGAACTCATAGGACACACAACACATACTTTTGAAACAACTTGGAGCTATGATGAAACAACTCACTATCACAAATGTTCACTTGCAGTTTGCGAGCAGAAGCAAGATGTGGAAAATCACATTGAAAGTGAATGGATAGTTGACCAAGTAGCAACACAAACAGAAAGTGGAACAAGATATAAAGAATGTACAATTTGCAAAAAGGAATTGGCTAGAGAAAACTACTCACTAAACAAAGTTTATACACTTGCTCAACAAAGTGGCTCTACTGAAAAACCTGACACACTTAATTTGTCTTTACAAACTAATGAATGCACATTCAATCAAAATGGAAATGAAGTGCAAGGCACATGGGAATATGT
This sequence comes from uncultured Clostridia bacterium, assembly GCA_937915245.1. Lineage (GTDB taxonomy): Bacteria > Bacillota > Clostridia > Christensenellales > UBA1242 > UBA5893. The sequence continues at coordinate 12,440 of CALDLU010000114.1, forward strand.
CGAGGAAGAATGCAATTTAATTTTGGTTAAAATGCCATCAAATCCATCTGGAGAAACGGAAAAATTGTTCAGTTTGAATAATGACAATGATACCTATACAACAAATTTCAAAGCCGAAGATATTTTTGGCGGAGAAGCTGATGTGTATGATTTTATGGGTTATAAATTAAAAGTTTATACAAAAAACGGCAAAAATCTTGCGGATATGTACTACGATGAAGAAAATTCATCTGCATACTATTGCGAGTTGGATAAAGAGAACAAAACCTTCAAAATTATGGGATTTGATTATATAATTGAAGGCAATGTTATAAAAGCTAATATAGTGAAAGAAGGCAATCTTGTTTATACCTTTGATATGAGTGAACAAGGAAGAATGGAATTTAATGATAATAATGTTGTATATATCATTAGAATTGACACAACAACAACTCCCGCAACAGAAACAATTGAAATGTCAGCAAATTGGAAAAAGGAAGATAATATAATTATTGTAACTTCAAATGACAGTGAAATTATGAGATTTACAATTGATGAAGATGGAAAAACACTTATTCAAGCATAGGACTTAAGATGTATAAAAGTAAAATAATAAACGATTTAATAAAAAAAACAAATTGACTTTATATGTAAATAAAAAGCCATTTGGGCAAATAACAAAAATTGGTGCTGATGCACTAAAAGGAGAAATACTATGAAAAAAAATAAATTTGCTAAACTTTTGTTTGTAATAACTTCAACAGTGGGTTTAAGCAGTTGTGGATTGCTTAAAGACAAAATGAATGAATACTGGAACAATCAACACAGCAGTCAAACAGAAAGTTCGCAAACAGAACCTGGCAGGACTTATTCAGATAGGACAGGGAATGTTGCTTATAATCACAACTTAGAGCCAATTAAAAAAACATATTTTGATATCTATAAGGATAATGCACAAATACATGATGGATTTAAAACAGAATTTTTAAATCATTGCATAACAAACAAACCATACAACATTATTGTAAATAATCTTGGTTTTAAAGATGATACGAAATATGTTGCAGAAGCTTTGGATTATCTAAGTGAAGTCTACTCAAAAATATTAAAAATGGACATAAAGTATTATTATGTAGATGATCCGGATAGTGAGTCTAAAGATTATGCATGTGCAATCACTTACACCGCATCACCTGATGTAAAACTTGTAAGAACAGCACTTGCGGTTATGCAAGACGGAAAAAGGTTGGCGTCTATTGAGATCAATGTTAAAAGAATGGAAGAAACTTTAAAAAGTTTTGAAGAAGCGCATATTGGCAGAGATTGTTTCATTAAAAAACTTATTACATCTGCTTTTGCTATTGCTACTGGCGTTAAACCAACAAGCGAAGATCCAAATAGTCTTTTTTGCAAAGATATTTCAACAAATTGTTCGTGGAAGTATTCGCCAATGGATTTAAAAACAATTATAGCAAATTATGCAACAATCAAAGATGATGCTACTGCGGAAAGTTACAAGCGCTATGTTGATGAAATGGCAAATGATTATTACACTCATCTTTTGAAATATTATTTCATGCAAGAAAATAGAGATAATCCAACATATTTTGAAAGCGAAATGAACCGTGCTGTAGGTGGTGCTTATCCGCAATATATAGGAACTAATCGATTGTTCGAATTTTTGTGGGCTTGCTCCGATGATAGATTAATAATTAAGGTTAACGAAGATAGATTGCAGCGATATGAAATCAGTGATGGCAGAAAGGGAGAATGCTACATCATTAAGTCAGACGACCAGTATTTACGCAGTAAGAATGTTCAAGACTTTGTAGTTTTGGAAGGTTCTGCATCTAGTGTTAAAAATTCTGCTGAAATCTTCATTCCGGGAACATGGGGATATCAATATTTTGGCAAAAAAACGTCTAAAGGTGATTTGATGTTTGCAAGAGCTCATTGGTGTTGTGTTAACTATGCAGGAGCAACGGAATATATTGATTTTACTCCAATGGACAAGAAAGAAGAAAAGTCTAGTTCAAAAAACAAAATTAATGTTGATCTTGAACAAGAAGAAAAAGCAATGTAGTTGTATTGTTTATAATGCATACAACCTTACACAAAAAAAGTGATGGCAAAAGCTATCACTTTTTTATGTAAAAAGAGTAAAGTGGAAAACTTGTTGTTAACATTTTTAGGTTAATGTCTTTTTTGATCTGGCTTCAATCTTTTATTAAAAACAAAAATTGCAAAATGTAACTTGCATGCTTTAATTCATTTTTTGGTGGAGTCTTGACATAAAATTGGAAATAAAAAATTGCCAAAAACTTTGTGTTGTGGTTTTGACAATTTTAATTATTGTGTTGTTTATGGTTTGACCTTTTGATTGTTTTGTGCTTATTTTTTGCAAACGGACAAAATGTAACTTGCGTGCTTTGAGGGGATTGGTGACATTTGTTGGGAGATTGATTTTT
>CALDLU010000115.1:0-4199 GCA_937915245.1 uncultured Clostridia bacterium
AAATGCAGTAGAGAATCCGGTAAGACCATTTGTTGCAATTCTTGGTGGTGCAAAGGTAAGTGATAAATTGGGTGTTGTTCATAGCTTAATCAAAAAATGCGATAAAGTCCTTATTGGTGGGGGAATGGCATACACATTTTTAAAAGCAAAAGGTGTGAATATTGGCACATCACTTTATGAAGAAAATTGTCTTGAAGATGCAAAATCAATATTAAAAGAAGCAGAAGAAAATAATGTTGAGATTATGCTTCCTGTTGACCATATTTGTGCAACAATTTTTAGTCCAACAGCAACTCCTGTAACAGTTAAAACAAAAGAAATCCCAAATGGTCTTATGGGACTTGATATTGGTAAAAAGACAATAAAAGAATATGCAAATGTAATAAAGTCAGCAAAAACAATAATTTGGAATGGACCAATGGGAGTTTTTGAATTTTCAAACTTTATGAACGGAACAAAAAAGATTGCAAAACAAGTTGCAAAAAATAAAGGTAAAACTATTGTTGGTGGTGGTGATAGCATTTCAGCACTTAACAGATTAAACCTAACAAAAAAGATATATCATATTTCAACAGGTGGTGGAGCAAGTTTAAAACTTATTGCAGGAGAAGAACTCCCAGGTGTTGAAGTTATAGAAGATAAATAGATAAAATAGAGTTATAATGATGTGTAAAACTTGATTATAACTCTTTTTTTTGTTATAATTTTTGTATGGATTACGAAGTACAAGAAGATAAAATTATTATTAATAATACAAATGATTTTAACATTGAACATATACTTGAATGTGGGCAAATTTTTACATATAAAAAAATAGATGCAGATGACTATTTTGTTTATTCAAAAGACAAAATGGCACATATATATTTAAAAGACAAAAGGTATATCATTGAAACAAATGCTCCAGATTATTTTGTAAATTTTTTTGATTTAAAAACTGATTATACAAAAATTAAAAATGAACTTGCCAAAAATGAGTATATGAAAAATGCTGTAAAGTTTGGCTATGGAATAAGAATATTAAAACAAGATTTATTAGAAGTGATTATTGGTTTTGTAATTTCTTCAAATAATAATATAGAAAGAATAAAAAAGACTATGGCAAAAATTAGGGAATGTGGGAATAACAATGGTTCATATTATTCATTTCCAACAATGAGTGAGTTAGAAAAAATCACTCTTGAACAATTTAAAGCGTTTGGTTGTGGATATAGAGCAGGGTATCTTGTAAAACTAATCAATGAGATAAAGAATATAAACCTAAACGAAACAGAAAAAATGGAAACAGGTGCTTTAAAAAAATGGTTGCTATCACTTTGTGGGGTTGGACCAAAAGTCGCAGATTGCATTTTGCTTTTTGGATACCATAGATGTGATTCTTTTCCAGTTGATACATGGATAGAAAAAGTATATTTTGACATTTTTAAAATCAAAAAATCTCAAAAAAATATGTCAGAAGATTTGGTAAAATATTTTGGCGAATTATCAGGTTATGCACAGCAGTATTTGTTTTTTTACAAACGCAGTTTGAATGTTGAACTTGTTTAAAAAGTTAAACTTTTTATTTAATTGTGTATTGCATACAAAATAAATGTATGCTATAATCATAGTAAAGGAGAAGAATATGACAGGATTATTGTTGTCAACATGGAATGATTTTGTTGAAATATTTGTTGGCGAATTTGCTTGGCTTACAATCACACTTATGGTGCTTGGTATCATACTTTGCATTGTGGAAGCAGTTATTCCAGGATTTGGATTTTTTGGAATAAGTGGTATACTTTGTGAAGTTGGTGCAGTTCTTGTTCACGCATTTTTGTGTAATGGAATTGAACATCCACTCCAGATATTAATTTTGATTGTAATAATTGTTTTAGTTGTTTTGCTTATATTTTTACTATTTGTGCGTTCTGCAAGGTTCGGACTTTTGGGAAAAACGCCAATAGTTGAAAATGACACTGCAATTCCAAAAGACTATGGACAAAAAGACCAAGATAAATTGAAAGCATACATTGGAAAAGAAGCAATAACACTAACAGAATGTAGACCACTTGGAAAAATTAGATTAGATGATGAAATTCTTGAAGTTTCATCAAAAGGTGGACTTATTTCAAAAGGTGAAGTTGTTAAAATTGTTGATGTTGAAGATAATGTTGTTTATATTAGCAAATTAACTTATTAAAGGAGAAAATTATGATAAACTTATTACTTATGGAACTATGGGCACAAATTGTACTATATGTTGCACTTGGTTTGTTACTTGTTTTGATTGTAGTCGTATTTGCAATCGTTCCAACAAAAACATGGTTTGTTGCTTTGGTTTCTGGTGCACATGTTTCAATGTCAAGACTTATTGGTATGAAAATGCGTAGAATTAAAGTTGGACCTATTGTTGATGCTTATATTATGGCAAAAAAAGCAGGTATCAAAATTGATATAAGCGAACTTGAAACTCACCAACTTGCTGGTGGAGATATTCAAAAAGTTATAAACGCATTGATTTCTGCACACAGTGCAAAAATTGATTTACCAATCGACCTTGCAAAAGCAATCGACCTTGCTGGTCGTGATGTAAACTTGGCTGTAAGACAAAGCGTTACACCAAAGGTTATTGAAACAGATTGGATTAGTGCTGTTGCAAAAGATGGTATTGAACTTAGCGTTAAAGTTCGTATCACAGTAAAAGCGAACATCGCTCGTTTGGTCGGTGGTGCTGGAGAAGATACAGTTCTTGCCCGTGTTGGTGAAGGTATTGTTACAACCGTTGGTTCAGCAGAAACTCACCAAGAAGTGCTTGAAAACCCTGACAGAATTTCTCAAACAGTTCTTGATAAAGGACTTGACACAGGTACAGCATATGAAATTTTGTCAATAGATATTGCTGACATTGATGTTGGTAAAAATATTGGTGCAGACCTTTTGAAAGACTCTGCAGAAGCAAAGAAAGTTATTGCAGAAGCTGAAGCATCAGAAAGAAGAGCAATGGCTGCTGCTCATGAACAAGAAATGAGAGCAAAGACTCAAGAAATGAAAGCAATGGTTCTTGCTGCTGAAGCCGAAGTTCCAAAAGCAATGGCGGAAGCAATCAAAAATGGTAAGTTAGGTGTTATGGATTACTATAAAATTCAAAACTTAACATCTGACACTGCAATGCGTAATGCAATAGCAGGTAATGATTCAAACAATTCAAACAAAAAACCAAAATTTTAAAAAGGAGTAAAATAGCGTGTGGTGGATTTTAATAGTAATAATATTAGTTGTTTTCCTATTCTTCATCTATGCGCTTAATCCTGACAAAGTAAAAGCACTTTTCAAAAGAAAACCAAAAGCTCCAAAGATAAAAGAAGAAAAACCTAAACAAAAAGAGCAAACTCCAAGCAATCCAAATTTTAGTTATAACGAATATAAACCTGAAGAAGAAAAAGTAAAAAAAGATAATTTGCATACAAAAAAAGGTCAAGAATCTTCGGAAGCTGCTTACACAACACTAAAAGAAGAAATTGCAAAAGAAAAAGCTGAAATAAAGGCAAAAGAAACTGGAGAAGGTGAAGACAAAACAAGACAAGGAAGACTTGTTAAAGGTGGAAGAAAATCTGGAACAGTAAAGTCTACAGATATTGCACCTGTTGAAGTTGAAGATTTGGGAGAGTATGATGAAAATGCTGGGTTCGATAATGAAGATACTTCAAATGTAAATCAGTCAGCTAATGATTTTGATATTGGTGAAGATGATTATGATTTATTTAACATTAGTGAAAATAAGTCAATAGGACAAGAGATTAGAGATTTATCTCCAGAACTAAAGACATTACTCATTGATAATGTGCTTAGCAAAAAGACTGATGAAGATAAAAAATAACATATAAATAATTAAACACGCATAGTATTATAATAAGGGGTACAGCGTGTTTAATTTTTTTAATGAATTAGCATTAGATTACAACTTGAATATTGGAGAATTAAATCAATTTAATTTGGTTAATATTTCAAATAAATTAATATATGTTGAAGGTCAAAAAGGAATAATAAAAATATTAACCGATTGCATAACTTTTAGAGTAAGAAAAGGCGTTATTTCCGTTTTTGGACAAAACCTTACAATAAAAAGAATAACAGATACAACACTTGTAATTAGTGGAGAAATAAAGCAAATTGAGAGTGGTGTATGAAGAATTATAGGTTTGAAATTTCGTCACTAA
>CALDLU010000116.1:0-6373 GCA_937915245.1 uncultured Clostridia bacterium
AAGTAACATACCAGTAATTAGTAGGGAATTTCTTTTCATATTTAATTCTCCTTATATTTATCGTATACAGTAATATAATATAAATATATACTTATATTATTTAATATATCACATAATATACTTTAAATACAATTAAATTTTATAATTTGTGCTAGACAAAAGGTAAATTATATAGTAGAATAAAGAAAAATAGGAGATAATTATGGCTAATAGATGGGGAGAAAATTCAGTAATAGAATGGCAAGATAAAAAAAGAATACTCGGTATGCCAATTTCTTTTACAAAATATAGTTTGGTTTCATCTCCAGAATGGACAAAGATTTTTGTTAAATCTGGACTATTGTTTACAACAGAAGAAGAAATAAATTTATATAGAATTTTTGATATAAGTGTATCTTCCACATTGGGAGAAAAAATGTTTGGACTTGGAACAATAACTCTTTATTCAAAAGATGAAAGTACTCCATGTCTTCAATTATTGCATATCAAAAACCCAATGCAAGTACGCAATATGTTGGCAAATAAAATTGAAGAAGAAAAAGCTAAGCGTGGGTTTAGGGTTGCCGAATTCAATTAAAAATCAAAAAAATAGCTCCGAACTTCTTTGTTTCTGCTTGGCAATTTACACACAGTCATTTGCGTTAGCAAACTCCTGCGTGCAAATACCAAGCGAGCCTTGAATTTCGGGCTATTTTTTTAATTTTTGTGTTAAGCAAACAACCTTTTTGTATAAAATTTAATTAAATTTTAATATAATAAATATTCAAAAAATATTAGTTTTTTATTTGACTTTTCGGCTAGGGGGGGGGGTAAACTATGATTGAATATATTGGCTTGGTTAACGTAAAATAATATATAAACAAAAAAGGAGAAAACATATGAAGAAACTAAAATTGTTTGCAACCATATCAAGTTTGTGCCTTGCCGTTGCAGTTCTATGCTTTGGGGTATTTTCAGCAACACAAGTAAGTTACAATATCGGTGGTACAATTAGTTATGAAGTTACTGATGCATTTGTAAAAGTGAACACAAAAGTATACAAAGGTACAAATTTGTATAATCGTGGTCAGTTGGAACTACTTAGTGAAGATTTTGCAAGTGGGGTAAAAACTCTTGCAACTGAAGGCTTTTCTCAAGATACAAGTTTTTTATTTAATGAATTTGATTCAACAAACTCAAATACATTTGTAAAAGAAAATGTAAATTTAGCATTTTCATCAACGAACAAAAGTTATGTTGTCGAAATGGATATACGAAACTTAAGTCCAAGTGTAAATGTTTGGGCAATTGCTGAATGGTCAATTGATGGAAATTCAAATGTTGTTCAAGGTAATAATGTTATGCAAAAAGCCATAACTAGTGCAAAATCAAAAAAGATATATTATGTAATAAGTGTTGAAGATTTTAAATCTGGTATACAAAATATAAGTTACACAATGAATCTTAAACTTGGTAATGGCGATTATTCAAGAAGCCAAGAGAACTTGGCAAAAATTAATATTAGTTCAGATAACAAAGTTACACCAAAAGAAAACATAACAGGGTTGGTGGTAATCCCGGATGGTTGTATAGTTGAGCCAGCAACTAGTGTAGAAATATTAGGTCAGCAAGTCCCAATCAGTCCTTTTGCAACAAGTGGAATAACAACATTGGTTTTACCAAGCACGGTTGAAAGTTGTTTAACAATGTGTGTTGTAGGATGCCAAGGTGTTACAAGAATCACTGGTGTTGAAACTTATGGTAGCAATTTAATGTTTTATGGACAAACAGGAATATACAGTGCAAAAGAAAAATCAAATGGTGATAGTTGCATACAATTTACCTTTTACGAATGTAAAAATCTATTAGCTGTTGAAATTGGTAAAGATGTCAGTTCAATATCTTATACAGATTTCTATGGATGTACAAGTTTAGAGACAATAAAAATTGATGAAAAAAATCAAGAATATTCAACAAAAATAAATGGTAAAGAATGCTATGGAATTGTTGAAATCTCAACAAAAACATTATTTATTGCGACACATAACACAGTTATTCAAGATGGTATAGAAAAATTGGGAAGGGGTTTGTCGTATAGTGCATGGAATGGTAAAGAAAAAATCATAGTCCCAATAAGTGTAAATGGAATAGAGGATGAGGCACTTTGTGAATGTTCCGATACTTTGATAATTAAATTTTTAGGAACAAAAGCACAATGGAAGCAAGTTGTAAAGTCTGGGTCTTGGGTATCCCTTGGAACAACAATTCAGTGCATAGATGGTTCAATTGTAATAACAAGTAGCAATTATCATGACAATTAAAATTATTAAAAAGGTTGGAATTGTCCAACTTTTTTATTGTTTCTGATAATACCAAATAAGTAGATTTGTTAGTTAAAATTGTAGTTATTGTGTTTTTTCTTGCTAAAAATATTTAATTTATTGCAAATTTATGCTAAAATGTCCTTATGAAAAATATTGACATAATAAGATATGGTGCAAATGGCGAAGGTGTTGGAGTTAGCAATGAAAAAATCGTTTTTATTCCATATGCTCTTTGTGGTGAAAATGTTGATGCAAAAGTTGTTGAAGAAAACACACATTTTGAAGTCGCACAACTTGAAAAAATAAACAAAGCAAGTTTAAGTCGAGTTGAGCCAGTTTGCCCATATTTTAAAGTTTGTGGTGGTTGTGATATTATGCACGCTTCTATTAGTGAGCAAAAAGTAATCAAACAACAAATTGTTCAAAACAATTTAAAAAAATATGCAAATTACAATGGGGAAATACAAAGTTTGGTTGTTGGAGATAATTTACTAAATTATCGCAATCATATAACTTTTCAAGTAAGTGAAAAGGGTACACTTGGTTTCTATGAAAAAGATAGCCACAAATTTTTGGAAATAAAAGAATGTAAACTTGCAAATAAAGTGATAAATAATTCTATTAGTTTTATTAATTCATATTTTTTTGATAACAAACTTAAAGGATATAACTACAAAACAAAAAAAGGCGAAATAAAACAAGTTGATTTAAAATTTGTTAATGATTGTTTGTTAATAACATTTGTTGGTGTTGTAAAAGAATTACCAAATATAGATAATTTACTTGTTAGGTTAAATTGTCTTAATGTTAAGTATGGAATATATATTTCTTATAATGATAAAAACTCAACAATTTATGGTGAACTTAAACATATTAGTGGTATAAAGGAAATTGAATATATCGACCAAGGTATAAAGTGTTTTGTAAGTCCATTTAGTTTTATGCAAATAAACGCAGAGATAAAAGATAAAATTTATAACAAAATATATGAACTTGTGAATGGAGATATTATTGTTGATGCTTATTGTGGGCGTGGAGTACTTTCTTGCAAACTTGCAAAGAAAGTAAAAAAAGTATATGGCATTGAAATTGTAAGTTCAGCAATTTATGATGCACAGCAAATAGCAAAAAATAACAATATAAAAAATGTTGAATTTCTTTGTGGCGACATAAAAGATATGTTGCAAGATGTAAAAAAAATAGATTCAATAATTCTTGACCCACCAAGAAAAGGTTGTGAAAAACAAGTGTTAGAAACTATAATGGAAATATTGCCAAATCAAATTATATATCTTTCTTGTGCATCAAACACTCTTGCAAGAGATTTAAAAATTTTAAGTGAAAATTATGATATAAAATTGGTTGAACCATATGATATGTTTCCACAAACAAAACACATTGAAACTTTGTGTTTATTGGAGAAAAAATGAAAGATAAAAATAAAATAAAACAAAATAACAAAAAATTAAAAGAACAGTATTATTCGTATTATGATGATGTGAAAGACCACACAAAGGGTTTTAAGGAAGACTGGTAATAATTACACAAATATTGTATAAATATACACAAATACAAATAATTATGCAAAAGGGAATTATGGAAGAATTTAGCAGAGAAATAAAGTTGATAGGTCAAGAAAACTTTGAAAAGTTAAAAAATAGCAAAATACTTTTATTTGGTATTGGTGGTGTTGGTGGATATGTTTTGGAAAGTTTGGCAAGAAGTGGAGTTGAAAATATTACCATTGTAGATTTTGACACTGTTAGTGAAAGTAATTTGAACAGGCAAATAATTGCACTAAAAACAACAATAGGGAAATATAAGGTTGATGTTGCAAAAGAGAGAGTAAATAACATTAATCCAAATTGTAATATTCAAGCAATAAAAGAAAAATTGACCAAAGAAAATATTGATAGTTTTAATTTTAAAAACTATGATTTTGTCATTGATGCAATAGATATGGTAACATCAAAATTGCTAATAATAGAAAAAGCAAAAAAAGAAAATGTTGAAGTAATTTCGTGTATGGGAACAGGGAATAAACTTGATGCAACAAAATTGCAAATATGTGATATAAGCAAAACAAATTATTGTCCACTTGCAAAAGTTATGCGAAAAGAGTTAAAAAATCGTGGAATTTATCATCTAAATGTTGTATTTTCCACAGAACAACCAAAACGCTTTGGTGAAAAACAACGAAAAGTAACACCAGCAAGCATTGCATATGTTCCAGCTGTTGCTGGATTTTATATCAGTCAATTTGTGATAAAAAAACTAATGGAGAAATAATGGAAAAGTATAAAGAGATAGAACACAGCATAACAAAAAAATTTAAGAAAACAATTTGGAAAAGATTTATTCATGCTGTTGATGAATATAACTTAATAAATGAAGGTGATAAAATCGCAGTTTGTATTTCAGGTGGAAAGGATAGTATGTTACTTGCAAAATGTATGCAACTGCTAAAAGCCCATTGGAAGATAAATTTTGATTTGGAATTTATTTGTATGGACCCTGGTTACAAAAAAGAAAATAGAGAACTGATTGAACAAAATGCAAAAATTATGGGTGTTCCAATTCATTATTTTGATTCGCCAATTTTTGATATTGTGGCAAATGTTGAAGGCTCGCCTTGTTATCTTTGTGCAAGAATGAGAAGGGGATATTTGTATAATTATGCTCAAAGCTTGGGTTGCAACAAAATTGCACTAGGACACCATTTTAATGATGCAATAGAAACAATACTTCTTTCTATGTTCTATGGTGGAGAATATAAAACAATGATGCCAAAGTTAAAAAGCACAAACCACAAAGGTATGGAACTTATAAGACCACTTTATTTAGTTAGAGAAGATGATATTATTCACTTTGCAAACTATAATGATTTACACTTTTTGCGTTGTGCATGCAAACTTACAGAAGGTGTTGAAAATGGTGAAATGGCATCAAAACGAAAAGAAATTAAAGAGCTTATAAGAGAAATGAGAAAAACTAACGAAACTGTTGATATAAACATTTTTAATAGTATTCACAAAGTAAATCTTGATACAGTTATTGGATATATAAAAGACGGAGAAAAACATTCATTTTTAGATGAATACTAAAATTGTTATTGACAATTAGTGAAGATATATAATAATATAAAATCAGGGGGAAAGAAATGAAAAGAAAAATAACAAAAATTTTTGCATTACTATTAGTTTGTTGTGCGTTCGTGCTTGCAGGTTGTGGCGATAACTCAGTAAATGTTAATGTTGATGGAAATTATAAGGACACAACCAAAGAAGCATTTTCAACCTATGTAGCACAAATTGATGAAGCAAAAAATCTTGATGCAAAAGGCTACAAGTTTTCAATGACATACAAAACAACAATAAATGATGAAGCTGGTTCCAAAGACTCAATTGCAAAGGAATTACAAAATAATTATGCATTTGATTCAGAAACATCAATGAATGGTAAGATTTTGAGCTCAGAAGATGGTGAAGCAAAAAATTTGTCAGCATCTTTTGAAATAAAAACAAGATTAATAACTGACAAATCAACACAAGAAGTCAAAATGAATAGTTACATAAAAGATGGATATTTTTATACCGAAATGGGCGGAATAAAAGTAAAGGAAAATTTGAATGCTCTTGAAGGTGAAGATTCAATCTTCCAAGTATTGTCAGTAATTCCTTCAAAAGAGGAAATCAATTCAATGTTAAAGCAATATGCAGAAGGTGGAACACTTGATGTAAAAGTTGCACAAAGTGGTGATACAGCAAAATACCATTTAACAGTTTCAATTGATGACAAAGAAGAAGGTTATAGCGTTTCGGGGGACATATATTATGTTTTTAAAAATGGTAAATTTGATGGATTGAAGATTATTCTTTCTTCAAGTGCAAAAGGAGTTTCTATAGATGCAACAATTGATATGATATCATATGATGGGACAATTGATTTTCCTTCATTTGATGAATATATTGAAACCGGAGTATAGATTAAACAAACATAAAAAGAAAACACATTTGTGTTTTCTTTTTTTCATATTGCAAACATACCCAAATTGTGTTATTATTTTAGTG
>CALDLU010000117.1:0-7623 GCA_937915245.1 uncultured Clostridia bacterium
ACAATTTAGCTGTATTTAATAGTATCGAATATAGAGCTGATGTTGTACCTATTGTACCTCCAGCTAATGTGATAGTACTGCTAGCAGTAACGGCTCCGGAGAAGGTCCAATTATTATATTTTGCATCATATGAATTAAAGTTTGTAATAGCAACATATTCTCCGCCTATTGTTCCAGAATTTACATTAACCACTGCGTTAATAACATAAATACCTATACGGGTATTACTTGTTGTACCAATTTGCCCACCATCAACATTCAATGTTGCTTTATAACTTGTTGTACCAAGTTTGATTGCTGTGCTTCGAGGGCTTGAGATAATTGCATTACTTTTTATATTAACTGTACCCGCTGAATTTACAACAATTGCACCTGAACCACCAACAAAATCAGTAATATTACAATCAACAAAATTTAATGTTGAAGCATATGCCGTCTTAACCTGACCAACCATATAGAATGAATAACTAGAATTACCAAAATTTACAGTTCCAGTATTATCTATAGATAAAAATCCAGTAAATTGACCTTTTGAACTACCAAAAGATACAAGAGTTAATGATTTTGTAATATTAATAGTACCACTACTTTCTAAATTACCTAATCCAATATTACTTGCTAACATAATAGTATCACCAGAACTTGCAGCGGAAATAGCACTATCAAATGTTGCTTTGGTTGTACCAGTGTAACCTATGTTTTTAGTAAGATTAATAATATCTCCAGAATAAACTACGCAATAATATGTTGTTGTTCCATTGCTTGTTACAGTTTCAATTTCTTTGTTTGTAAGTTCTGTTCCAAATGAATCTGTAATTTTAGCATTATTATAGAATGAATCAAAGTATGTTTTGTTTGTACTATTAAATAAATATGTTTTTCCTGTTTTAGAAAGTATAAACTTTAATGTTGCATTAGATGACAAACTAGTATTTGCAATTATCCCTGCCATTGATGAGCTTGAAATATTGATATCAACTTGAATCTCTATTGACATACTTTTCCTAATTGAGACCAAATAGGAATATCCACCAGAATGTGTTCCCCCAATTATTATATCTGGTCCAGACATAGATGAGAGACTTCCACCATTAATAATGATTGGTACTGCATAAGTGCGAATTGCATAATTCCCTACTAAACATCCACCACTTATAGTAACAGGACCTGCACCATAACTACCAGTTGGTGTACAATCTATAGCATAAGAACCATATACATCTCCACCTTTAATATTTATTGAACCACCCTCAAATCTTATGCCAACACCATTTGGTGATGTTCTACTTGAACCAGTAAATATCTCTCCACCGTTCATGTTTAGAGTGCCATACCTAGTAACTGTCACAGCTGGAGCACCTAATGGTTGTTGAATTATAACACCATCGTTTATATTTAATATTTTTTGATATATATATACTGCTGAATTATTTTGACTTCCATAGTATAATTTACCTTTGTTATAATTAATTGTCCCAGAGCCTGTTGTTGATGTTGCCAATCTTCCATTAAGGTTAAATGGATAATTAGAAGTTCCAAGATTTAATGTTGTTGCAGAAGTTGTGATATCACCTGTGTATGTTGCACCTGTTGATGAATAGATGGTTAAGTTTTTACTAATTGTTACAGCACCTGCATCATGACTAACAATAATATCTATTTCATCACCTGCTGTTGCTGCAGAAACCGCATCAGCAAGTAAAGTATATACCTTTTGTTGTGTAACATTAAGTACATTACCCAAGTATAACATACCATAGTAAGTTGAATCTTTTGTATATTTACCTTGAGTTGCATTAGGTTTCATCAAATTATATGTATCAACTAAAGTTACATGGTCATACATTGAGTTTCTTGTTGCTTCACTTGTTGAACTATATAGGTAGTAAATTCCATTTGAACCATTTGAATTAAATCCAATTTTATGGTCTTTTGTAATAGTTACACCTGAATCAATTTTAATAAAACCAGTTGATGATGTTGTTGTTTGTAATTGGTTATAGTTAATATCAAAAGCAACATCTGCTGAAAGAGTAATTAAACCTGCATATAAACTAATGCCATATTCTGTTGATTCATCGTGATTTAATGTTCCACCTGAAATAGTTAATTTGTCAACCCATGAACCACCCATACAAACAGCTGCACCACCATAAGAAGTACCTGTTATTGTACCTCCTGAAATAGTTACATTTGAAATTCCACTATGACTATTCCCTTCATCATCAATACATTCTCCAGTACAGACACCATAATACCCATGCAAAGTTCCACCGGATATGAGTGTAGTTCCGTTAGCATTTGCAACTACTGCACCACCATCTCCACCAGATGTTAAATCATAACCAACAAATAAAGTCCCACCTTCAATCATTATTTTCCCACCACCGAGGTTTTCAATAACATTGCATGAGTTATCTTCTTGTCGATATGTTCCACTTTCTATTATGATAGTACCCGTCGTTTCATTTATTATGCAAGTGTAGGCATCTCCACCTGAAGTTATATTTACATTTGTAAATGTAATTTGGCAATCTTTAGTATTTTTTACTGTTCCAATAATTTTTGTTGGACCTGATGTACCATTTTGTCCAAAGTTTACAAGTCCTGGTAAATTACAAGTTACAGTTATATAAGAAGTTAATGTGCGTCCAAGTCCTGAAATCAAAGAGATACCTTTGCTTATTGTTATATCTTCTGTTATATCAACATAATAGTTAATCTTATTACCATCTGATGCTTCATTTATTGCTTTTTGTAATAGTCCTGAGCCCATATTTTCAAGATATAACTTTCCAGTAGTTTCGTTCTTAATAACAATTTTTGACCAGTTTGCTTTTACTTTAATATTTCCATAAGCACCCGCTTTAATTGTCAAAGTGTTTCCACTAATTGTTGATGTTGCACCACTTGAATTTGTTTCAATTGTCCAATTAACGAATCCATAATCCATTGATGATGGTGGTGTTAAAGTTACTGTTTGAGCAGTTGTCTTGATTGTATAACTTGAAGGACTTGCAGAACCTGTACCGTTTATACCACCATTTGCATTGATTGTGATCTTATAAACTTTATTGCAATTTATAGTATAACTTGAACTATCTCCAACAAGTTTGTAGCCACTTGGAACTGTAGAATTAGAAATTAATGTTGAACTCATTGAATTGTAGATAGTTGAATCTCCAAATTTTATTGCCTTTGTTGATGCTTCATTTGTTAGACTACTTGAAAGTCCAAAAGTAATTTTTGAAATTGTTGGATCTTCTAAATTATGTCCAGTTGAAATCGATACAGGTGTATATGTTTTTGCTGTTGTTGCCACTTCAATATTTGAGATTTTTCCACCTAAAATATGAAGGACATTATCAAGAGTATAATCAAGTTCATTTGCAACATATACTGCTTGATTTTCTAATACATTTGACTCATTAAAGAAAACTTCAAATTGGTTGTTTGATGTTTGTCCAGAACTTTCAATATGAATTGTATGTGATTTATTTGTGTTAGATGTAAATGTACAACCATTAAATGTAACATTCTTTAATTGAATGTAGAATGCATCTCCTAATTGTCCATTTGCACCGCCAAGTGTATTTGATGTAAATGTACAATATTCAAATGTTGCAGATTCACCATTGTTTAAATAAACTGCACCACCATACTTGTATGCCGTGTTATTGGTGAATGTAGAACTTGAGATTGTTGGAGATTTTGCATTGCCATCAAACAATAATGCACCACCATAATTTGCTTTATTATTAGTAAATGTACAATTGTAAATTATGGTTGTTGAACCATCAAGACCATGAATTGCACCACCACGAACATTTGGCTTTGCTATATCTGATGTATCAATAGCATTATTATTTATGAAATTAACATAAGATACTTCTAATTTACCATTGTTTGCAATCAAACTATATTTACCAGCTCCACCTTGTCCATCAAGAGTAATATATTTTGATGATGAACCATTTAAAGTTAAAGTTGCCCCAGCTGCAATATTAAACATATTAAATGAAGCTGTTGTAACATTACGCTTTATTGTTGTACTACTTCCACTATTAGTTAGTATCATCTCATCAGTAATATTGAGAGTTGAATTAATAGTTACTTCACTAACCAAAATTTCAATAACGCTGTTATTTAGACTGTTGCCATAATCTATCGCATCTGCAAGTGTTGCATAATAAATGTAATCAACTCCATCTAATACTCTCGCTTCGGCTGATTTCCATTGTGCATAGTAAGTTACATTTGCTGTAACTTTTGTTGTTGTTGAAATCTTTGTGCCACCAGTTTTTGCAGTATACCAACCATCAAATACATAATTTGCTTGTGTTGTTGTCGGAAGTGTTCCAATTTCTGAGTTGTAATCTTTTGTGATTGTTGCAGGATTTGGTGTTGTTCCACCATTTGCATCAAATGTTACTGTGTATTTGTTTACAGTTTGTGAGAATGTTGCAGTTATTGTTGTTGCACCAGTAATCTTTGCTCCATTTGAAACTGACCAACTTGTGAATGTGTATGTATATTGAACAGTCTTTGTTGCAGGAGTTGCAGTTACTGTTGTTCCATTTATTGTTATTTTGTTTGAACTTACTGTTACTATTGAGTTATATGGAACATTTGCAATACTTGTTTTATCTACATTTCCGTATGCTGTGTTATTTGATTTTATTGTAACTGTGTAAGTGTTTACATTCCATTTTGCGTAGATTGTTGTATTTGCTGTGAATGAATATGCTGTTTGTGCTTTATATGCTGTACCTGTTCCTGCTGAATTTGAGTTCCATGGATTTGTTGAATCAAGTGTGTAACCTGTTCTTGCAAATGGGTTTGCAGGAAGTGTTAATGAAACGGCTTTCTTTGTTCCGTTGTATTGCATATATGCAGTGCCAGAAACATTTGAAGGTGCTGTTCCACTTGTTGCACCATTACCATTGAATGTTAATGTTACTGTGTATGTATATGAAGCGTAGTAAGTTGTGTTTGCAGTTGTTATTGCATTTGCTTGAAGTACTGTTGCATCTGCTGAATTGCTTGTGCTTACACCACGATATGTGTATGTTACGCTTGAGATTGTTCTGTTTGCTGTTACAGCAGTTGGAACTGTGATTTGGCTATTGAATGGTGTAACGCCACTTGAAGTGTTTGATACATAGTATCTGTTTGCACTTGCTGTTGCTGTTGCAGCCGCTGTGCCATTATGGTAGTTAAATGTTGCTGAAACAGACTTTGTATATTTTGCATACAATGCGTTTACACCTGTTGTGAGTGGTTGTCTTGTTACGCTTGTGTCTGCACTGACTTGATATTGCCATGATGTGAATGTTGCACCATCATATGCTGATGGAACTGGTTCAGCTTGGTCAAGACTGCCTTTATATTGTGTTCCATTTGACAGCATTCTTCTTGAAACTGCTGTGCTTACATGAGCAGTGCCATTATAGTAATAGAATGTTAAACCTTCTGCGTATACAGCATAGAATGTTGTGTTTGCTGTTGTTGGAGTTACAACTGTTGCTGTGTTGATTGCTGTTGCAACACCTTTATATGTTTTTGCGATTGCAGAACCAACACTGCCTGTTACTGCTGTTGGAACTGTGAAGTTTGATTCAACTTTTGTTCCTGTGTAATTCATATATTGAATTGCAGTTGCTGTTACACTCTTTTGTGTTGCTGTGTCAGTATAATCACTTGTTGTTCCAGCACTATAGTAGAATGTTCCTGTAACTGTTTTTTGATATGATGCGTAGTAAGTTGTGTTTGCACTGATTGTTATTTTGCCTGATGCAGCAACTGTTGATGATGCGTTTGCAGTGTTTGCTGTGCTCCAGTGTCTGAATGTGTAACCACTTGGAGTGCCAAGTGCTGCTGGTGCTGTGATTGAGCCACTTGTTGCTGTGTTATAGATTGTTACTGTAACATTTTGAGTTTTATCGTTATAGTACTTAAATGCTCCAGTCAATACTTTTGAGAATATTGCATAAAGAGTTACATTGTTTGCTGGCATTTTATATGAGTCAAGTTTTGCTGTTGCACTCTTATCTGTGTTCCAACCAACGAATGTCCAACCATCTTTTGTTGCAGTGAGTGTTAAGTCAACGCTTGCACCATATGCAACTGTTTTTGTTTGATTTGCAGTTGAACCACCGTTTGTTTTTGCGTCATAAGTTACTGTGTAACCATGTGCATTTGTGTTTGCTGTGTAAGTCAAATTGTTTGCTGGCATTGTGAATGTATATTTCTTTGTTGTTGTTACATCAGCTGAACCAGATGTCCATTTTGACCAGTCATAACCACCTGACATTGTTGCATCAATAGTTACACTTGCACCGAATTTATATGTACCTGCACCTGTAACAGTGGCAATACCTGTGCCTTTATTTAATGTTAAAGTATATGAATTTCTTGTATAGTACAATTTTAATACAAGAGAACCATTTGCTGCGATTGTTCCACTTGCTACTGTTCCTGATACTTTTGAATCGTATGTAAATCCTGTGTATGATTTTGCAACACCTGTTGCTGTTGTGTCTGTTGTGCCTGTTTTGTTATCTGTGTCTTTTAATACATACTTACCATCAAGACCTTCTTGATAGTGTTCAACTTTGTATGCAGTATTTGTATTTGGTGTCCATGTTGCAGTGTATGTTCTATTTCCTGTTGAGCCTTTTGCAATGCTTACACTTGTTGATGCACTACTTAATCCTGTTCCTGTCCAACCAGCAAATGTATAACCTTGCCTTGTTGGGTTATGAAGTGTAAATGTTGCTGTTTCGATTGTGTATGTTGTTGGGTTTGCTGTTGCGACTGATCCACCAGCAAGATTGTATGTGATGGTATATGATACTGTTGACCAGTTTGCTGTGTACGATTTATTTCCTGTTGAACCTTTTGTAATAGTAACAGTTGTTTGTGCTGTTGAGCCATTGCTACCTGTCCAACCTGTGAATGTATAACCATTCTTTGTTGGTTGTGGCAATGTAAATGTTGCTGTTTCAATTGTGTATGTTGTCTTTTGTCCACTAATTTGCCCACCATTAAGGTTGTATGTGATTGTGTAAGTAACCACTGACCAGTTTGCAGTGTATGTTCTATTTCCTGTTGAACCTTTTGCGATACTTACTGCTGTTTGTGCTGTTGTGCCATTGCTACCTGTCCAACCCGTGAATGTGTAACCATTCTTTGTTGGATTATTAAGTGTGAATGTTGCTGTTTCGATTGTGTATGTTGTTGGGTTCGCTGTTGCAACTGTTCCACCATTAAGGTTATATGTGATTGTATATTTAATTGTATCTCTAGCAAAGTTTGCAGTAACTGTTAAATTTCCTTTTACTGTTGCCGTTCCATTTGTCCAACTACTAAATGTTGTTGTGTATCCTGCCAATTCTTTTACGGTTGCAGTAACTTTTGTTCCATTTATTGTAACAACATTTGAATTTGCTGTTAAAGTTGTGCCATATGGTACATCTTTAACACTTGTTTGGCTTACTGAACCATAATTTGCGTTATTAACTGCGATTGTTACTGTGTATTTATTTACAGTTTGTGTGAATGTTGCAGTAACAGTTGTTGCACCAGTGATTGTTGCATTGTTTGCTAATGACCAACTACTAA
>CALDLU010000118.1:0-3842 GCA_937915245.1 uncultured Clostridia bacterium
CCACATTGTGGAATACAACCCAATGCCCCACCAATAAGTGGACCATATCGTTTTGTTTTTGACATTATTTTTGCATATTTATTATTTGTGTTATGACCTAGGTAACTAACGAGCAAATATACTAAATATAATATTGGAATAATCTTTAGTGTGTCTAAAAACGAATCAAGTAATACATCCCACATTTTACTTTGCCTCTCCACTATCTATTGTTTGTTGTTCAACTTTTTCTGGCTTTTGTTTTGTTTGTTGTTTTGTTGTTTGTTTGCTAGGTTTTTGTGTGTAAGCAATTATTGCGTTACCAGTTTTTTCTTTTACTCTGCCACCAATTTGTTGGCTTATCATTGAGTAACCTAAAATTCTTGAAACCGTTCCACCCATAAGTGTTTCAATTTCACTTGAATCACAAAGTTCCAAAACATCACCCATATTCATTGTATGCACAATACTATTGCCTAATATGTAATTTATTTTTCCATGGTTTATTGTTGTGATTTGTGCATTATCTAAAAGTCCAACAATAGTTCCATTATTTAGCGTGCCAATTCTTGCATTATTACGAACATAAAATATTTGACAATTATTAATAGTATCAATTTTTGTATTGTCTTCTAAAAATTTTATAAAACCATTATTCAATGTGCCAATTCTTGCTTTGTTGCTAACATAATCAATATCACAATTTTCAATAGTAGTAATTCTTGCTTTGCCTTTTAAACTGTTAATTTTCCCAGTTTCAATATATTCAATTTTTGAGTTATCACAAACGGTATTAATTTCTCCATTGTGCATAACTTTAATCTTTGATTTATTTGTTAAACTTAAAAAATTGCTATCTGTTGTTTCAAGCACAACAGCATTACCTGAAAGAGTTACATTTTTGCAACCAAATAAAATATGTGCCCCACTTGTTAAAGATAAATTATCTTCTGATTCATGGATTTGTGGCTCAATAATTTTCCCTTTAAATTTTTTAAATAATCCCATATTTTTTTCCTTTTATGTAGTATAACATAAAAAGAAAATAAGACAAATAGTTTTTTACTAATTAGTTGAAAGTTTTGATTTTACATTTACTTTTATTTGCATATATGATAAGTAATCATCTTTATTTTGTAATGTGTTCATAAATGACATTAATTTTGAATAATTTGAAGATTCAAAATAATTGTAAATATTAGCAATATCTGTTTTTTCTTGTTTCATTTTTTTAATCAAAATTGCAATTTTTTGTTTTACATATTCACTAATTTTGGCATTAATTTCATCATCTAAAACAAGTCTATCTTCGGCAATTTTATTCTCATTTTTACTAATTACTTCCATTACCTTCAATTTTAATGAAATATTATATAAAATCTGTGGTTTATTATTTTCTATTTTTGTATTTACAGTTAATTTTTCTGATAGAATATCAAAAGTTATCGTCCCATCAATAAGACCTTGAGAATTTACATCATTTATTGTAATTAATTTTTGCAAATTATTTTCAACAATAAAATTTAACCCTTCAGTTTCTTCATTTGATAGTATATATTGAAAAATTCCATTTTTAAACACTGATTGCCTATTGCTATATTCAATTACATTATTTTGTGCATTTTCATTTGATGAGTTATTGCTCATATTACTTTCATCACTTGACCCAGAATTCATTTCTTCACTTGAAGAATTATCAACTTCAACACCTAGCAATTCATTTTTAGTTAAAGAAACATATCCCAAACTTGATGACGAATTTGGACTATAATAGCCTTTCAAAAAAGCATCAAGACTTGTTTCTTGTGCAAAATCTTCATTATATTCATTTTGTATCATCTCTCTAAATTTATATGATGATGTTTGTTCCAATTTACTTGCACTATCAAGAACACTTTTGGCAGAATCTTCACAAATCACTAACGAAATTGTGTTTGGAAGTTTTGTTGTTATAATAAGATTATTCAGTATTTTGGTTATATCATTATCTGTTAATGATTTTGACAAAAC
This sequence comes from uncultured Clostridia bacterium, assembly GCA_937915245.1. Lineage (GTDB taxonomy): Bacteria > Bacillota > Clostridia > Christensenellales > UBA1242 > UBA5893. The sequence goes on from CALDLU010000118.1 coordinate 1,990, forward strand.
TATGTAACCAACATGCCCCATTTTTAAACTTCTTCCAACTTGTCTTTCTATTGAAAAAACTGCATTTGCAATAGTTTGTCCTTTTCCAGAAATCACTTTTGTTGTTTCACTCATATTATCTTTTGACAAGTTTGAAAGAGCCAAAACTGACATTTCAATATCATCTACTTTTCCATCTATTCCTATTGCAGTTATTATTTGACTTTTGAAACTTTGAGATGGCATAACAATAGCATTTGGGAGCAAGATAATCATTATAATTATGAAATAGGTAAACATTAAAGATTCGCTACTTGCTTTTAGTATTGCTTTTAACCTTCCTAACATTTTTGTTCTCTCCTTTCATAAAACTTAAAAGCACAATCATTAACCACAGTAATGGCCAAATAAATTTAAAATAGGACATATAAAAATCTATTGTTCTTTCCAAATTATAAAATATAAAAAATTGCAAAATAATAAGTACAATATTTGTAAAAATAATTGCCCATGTTGGATTTACTTGTCCAATAATTTTCTCAAAACAAATACGCATACACGACATATATATTGCACCTTGAAAATAAATAACAAACAAATAAACTAAAATAGATATTATATCAATATTGCCTACATTACCAATATTTCTATTATATTGAGTAACATCTGCAATGGCATTTTTATGTAAAAAAGCCGTATTTCTAAATAATCTAAAATAAATAAAATAAAATATTGATAAAATAATAAATACAAAAATAATTAAATTAAATATTCGTTTTGTAAAATCTTTTTCGACTTTTATTTTATCTATAATTATTAGCAAAAATAAAAAATCTACAAACCAAATTGATGTTGAAAATGATGATGATAAAATATTAAGTGGCGAAGATTCAAAAATTGAACTTAATTTCATAAAAGAAGTTGTTGTTTCTGATAAAAATAAACACACAATTAGCCCAAGAATAACAAAAATAAACCCTACTTCACAAGTTCTTGCTGTACTCTTTAACCCTGAATGTGCAACTGCTGAAATAACTGGCAAAAAACACATCAAAAACATTACATTACTAAATTCTTCATCAACAATTGCCTGAGTGTATGAAACTGCTTCATTTACAATAAAAATTAATTTTAATAACATAAAACAATATATTATTATATAAATTGCCTTTGCAAGTACCTTACCAATAGTTTTGTTTAATAAATCATATAATGACAAATTTGGGAATTTTTGTTTTAATCTTAAAATCAAATATAGTCCAAATAAATCAATCAAAAATAAGCAAAACGCAGATACTAAACCTGATGTTTTTGCTAACTGGTATAAAATTGATGGCAAAGTTACAAGTTTTAGTGCAAGCATTGATATTGCACATAATGAACCTGCTTGTCTTCCTGTTATTTCATCATTCATTGTCCTTATCAATTCCCCTTATATTATCATTATTTGGAATACTTTTTGGTCTTTGTTTCATTTCATCAATCGGCTTTCTATGTAAAGCATCTTTTAGGTCATCTTTTAATCTTGGTGCATATGGTGCTAAATATGGACTACCGTAATCATTCAAAGTGTTAAGATAATTTACGAAGTATATCATTCCACCAACTATACCCAAAAGTCCAAGTGTCCCACCTATAAGTAAAAACACAAATCTTAATATAGTTAATTGTGGTGCTTGCGTTGGAATGGTATACATAGAAATCAAACTCAATGCAATAACAATAATACCTGGTGGAGAAATTAATCCTGCTTGAACACCTGTATCACCAAGCACTAACGCTCCAACAATACTTGTTGCAATTCCTAAATATCTTGGTAGCCTTAAACTTACTTCATACAAAATTTGGAATAATACCAAAATAAATACCAATTC
>CALDLU010000119.1:0-4907 GCA_937915245.1 uncultured Clostridia bacterium
AGGGACGCTAATTTTAATAAAAAAATAAAAAATACTAATAATATTGTTATTAGTATTTTGCGAATACTTAATGGTTTATATTTTCAATACTCAAAAAAGCCAATGAATCAGTTGTTCCTTGAAAGTGTACTATATAATATACCTGATAATTTGTTTGTGAATGATGAAGATATTTACAATGTGTTTTTAAAAATTGTAAACTATATCAATATAAATCTAGCGAATGTAGTTAAGTATGAATCAATACTTGATACATCACAATCAATTATAGATGAACCATTAATGAAAAATTGTACAACAAATTTCGTTAAGTTTATAAAATATATAATCGAACTATTATAATAAAAATACATTTGGAGTAAATAGTATTAAAAAACATTCAAAATCTTAAAACTCAAAATTTTTACTAAAATAGTTCGTTTTTAAGCTTATTTATTCGCAAAAGTCGTGTTTTGCGAATAAATTAAAATGATAAAATTGCATAGAATTTTGACTTATTCCCTATGTTTACTCAATTAATATATTTCTAAAATGAAATTAAAATTTGCCATTTCATTTTTAATTTGCTTCCAATTTGGCATAAATTTTGATACTTCGTTCCAGAATTGTTTTGAATGGTTCATATATTTTGTATGACTTAACTCATGCAAACATACATAATCAATATATTTGTTTGATAGCATAACAAGTCTATAATTTAGTCTTATATTTTTGTAATTATCACAACTACCCCATTTTTTTCTAGCATTCATAATTAATGCTTGGTTGTAGTTCTTCCCTACTATATTTGAAATCAGGTCAAGCCTTGCAAATAAAAGGGTTTCAGCCTGTTTTTTTAGCCAAGTAATCAATGTTTTCCTTATATCATTACCTTTTATTTTTAATATGCTATCCCCTATTTTTATAAGCTTTTCAGTTTTTTCAATATCATAAACATTCCCATTAAATAATATTTTATCAAAAGTATAAAAATCTTTATTAAGTAATTTTTTCTCATTAATATTATTAACACATTTTTCTATCCATAGTTTTTTACTATTAATAATTTTAAGTAATTCATCTTTGGGAAATTTTAATGGACATCTTACCATTACTTCTCCATTTTCATTTATTTTTATTGAAACGCTACGCCTTCTGCTTCTTATTACTTTAATTTCCATAATAGCTTTATTATACTATATTTTGTGTGCTATGCAAAGAAAAAACATAGTATTATGTATTTGCATAATACCTATAAAAGCATTGACACCATACTTAAAGCAGTATATAATTATTATAAAAGAAAGGATTTTTATGGCAAAAGAAGAATTACCTAGAGGACAATTAACTAATATAATTTTATCTACCCTTCTCAATGAAGACAAATATGGTTATGAAATCATTGATGATATAAGACAAAAAACTAACGATTCTTTAATTGTTAAACAACCAAGTTTGTATTCTTGTTTGCGTAGAATGGAAGAACAAAATCTTATTTCTTCATATTGGAGAGATAGTGAAATTGGTGGAAGAAGGCATTATTATAGCATAACAGACTATGGTAAAAAATATGCCGAAAAATGGAGTTTGGATCTAACTGAATTTATCAATAAAAAAACAGAAAATTCTCAACAAACTCAAAGTACTGAGACCACAGAAAATAACACTGGAACAATCTTACAACAATCAAGTTTGTTTAACATATCAAAACAAGAACCACAAAATGTTGATGAGAATCAAGAACCAACAAAGCCACAGAATTATGTACAGTTTGATTTATTTACAACTTCACCAAAAGTTGTTGAGCCTTCTGATGATGTTTTTGATTGCATTAAAAAATTAAGAAATGAAGCCGATGAAGATAAGTCATCTATAGATAAAAATTTAATAGACTTACGCAATGAACAACAATCAAAAGACCCATCACCTGTCCATACTGAAGAAATTTTAACTTCATATGAAAATGCTGATTATAAAATAAATAATCAAAATCAAGTTAAAAATGCGTTTTGGCAATTTAGTAAAAAACAGAAAAGCTTTGCAGGTAATTTGCAAAATAATCCAACAAGATTTAATGATGCTCAATTTATAGAAGAAGAAAATAATAAAAACGAAGTTTTTATTGATAAAAATGAGGACAATACACAAAAGCAAGTTATCAAAGAATTAGAAACTTCAATTAATACAACTAATATTTCTAATGATAATCAAAACAATGATGCTATAAGCAATAATGAAATTTCGTTAGATAATAATACAAAATATGAATTTGAAGAACCATTGGTACATTCAACAATATTATATAATGAAACTGTTGAAGATAACGAACCAAATCAAGATGATGCAATTCAATTTATTGATTTAAGTGGAAATAATGATGTCAATAAATATCAACCTGAAAATAACATTGAAAATACTTTAAATTTAAACAATGATAACTCAAATATTGATTCAGATTTAGAAAACGAAATAAATAACACAGAAAACACAAATAATGAGAACAATATACAAATTGACAATAACAGTACCAATGAATTATTAAATGACTCACCTGATATTCAAGAACAACCAAAAACACAATTAGATGATGCAATCTTGATAACTGAACACCCTACTATTAATATTCCAAAAGTAAAGAAAATTGCACCAACAAGATTTGAACATATAAGATTTGATAACAGTGAGAATATTATTGATAAAAAACTTCAAGAAATAAGACGAGAACAAAATCAAAACAATGAAATTGAATACCAAGACAACAGTCAAACTATAACTGAAAATCTAGAATTTAATGAAAATCAAAATTATGATAATGATACACAAGAAGATACAAAAACAGATTTTGAAAGTCTTAAATCTTATTATAACAAGTGTAATATTAAGTTTGGTACATATAAAAAACAACAAGGAATTAAACAAAAAAATAATAAGTTACTCAAATCTAGTATTATGTCAATTTCTATCTTATTGTTAGTTATAATTGAATCTTCGTTAATGTTTGTATACAATAAAGATGCCCAACCAATTTGGAATTTCTTATATATCCTATGCCCTTTAATTTTTGCTTTATTAATAAGTTACAATTATATTTGCATAGTTAAGAAAAAAAGAAGTATATTCCAAAACATTAAGCAATATATTTGGAAGTTTACTACAATCTTTTCAATAGTTATATTATCAATTATACTATTATTTAGTTTAAACTTAATATGTGGAATTGAACTGGACAATATTTCAACTTACATTACTTCATTTATATACTTATCCGTTATGTTAGCAGATATAATAATAATTAAAATATTAGATATATTAATTCCATAATGCACAAAAAAACTCATACTTATGTATGAGTTTTTATTTTATTTATTTTGCAAATTCAGAAAATCTACTTTCACGAATTACATTAACTTTAATTTGTCCTGGATATTCCATTTCTTCTTCAATCTTCTTTGCTATATCTTTTGCAAGGAACATTGCATCTGCATCTGAAATTTCTTCAGGTTTTACAATAATTCTAACTTCTCTACCAGCTTGAATTGCATAAGACTTTTCAACACCTTTAAATGAATTTGAAATTTCTTCCAACTTTTCAAGACGCTTTACATATGCATCCAAACTTTCTCTTCTTGCACCAGGTCTTGAACTTGAAATTGCATCAGCAACTTGAACAAGGATTGCTTCAACACTATGAAATTCAACATCAAAATGGTGAGCTTCAATACAATGAATAACTTCTGGAGATTCTTTATATTTCTTTGCAAGTTCAACACCGATAGAGACATGAGTTCCTTCAACTTCATGGTCAAGTGCTTTCCCTATATCGTGAAGCAAGCCACCACGCTTTGCAATTTTTACATCTGCACCTATTTCTGATGCAAGTAATCCTGCAAAATAACAAGTTTCCAAACTATGTTTAAGAACATTTTGTCCATAACTTGTTCTATATTTTAATCTTCCTAAAATTTTAACAAGTTCAGGGTGCATATTGTAAATACCAGCTTCATCAATTGCTTGTTCACCTGCTTCTTTTATTGTTTGGTCAACATCTCTTTGACATTTTTGTACTATTTCTTCAATTCTTGTTGGATGAATTCTTCCATCCAAAATCAATTTTTCAAGTGCTAATCTTGCAACTTCCCTTCTTATTGGGTCAAAACATGAAACTGTTATTGTTTCTGGTGTATCATCAACAATTAAATCAACACCTGTAGCATTTTCAATCGCTCTAATATTTCTACCTTCACGACCAATTACTCTACCCTTCATATCATCATTAGGGATTGATACTGATGAAGTTGTAGTTTCACTTGTCATATCAGTTGCACATCTTTGAATTGCTAATGCGACAATGTTTTGTGCTTTTTTGTTTGCTTCTTGAATTGCAGTTTCTTCAATATTTTTTACTGTTTTTGCTGCATCTTTTCTTGCATCATCGACCATTGAATTTATCAAAATTTGCTTTGCATCTTCTTTTTTTAATGCTGCAACTTTTTCAAGTTCAACAATCATATTTTTCTTAATTTGTTCTTGTTCATCAAGTTGGTTTGTTAATTGTTCCAACTTTTCATCAACAATCTTTTTTTGACGGTCAAGTTCTTCTTGTTTTTTATCAAGATTTAAGTCTTTTTTGTCAATAAAATCTTCTTTTTGAGTTAATCTATCTTCTGTTTTTTGTAGTTCAACTCTTCTTTCTTTTAATTCTCTATCAGCATCTTGTTTTAATTTTACAATTTCTTCTTTTGCTTCCAAGATTGCTTCTTTTTTTACAGTTTTTGCTTCAGCATAGGCTTCCTCAATAATTTTAACAGCATTAGCCTTACCTTTTGCCATCTTTTTTGTATTAATTAAATATGTTAAAAAGTAACCACCAACAACGCCTAATAATAAAGCGCCAAGTCCTATAAAAACCGAAGCAACTGTACTAATTG
>CALDLU010000120.1:0-2686 GCA_937915245.1 uncultured Clostridia bacterium
CGACAAGCAAATATTTTATCTTATGAGTCGTGGTCTTAACCCAAAAGAAGCACAAAAACTTATTTTAAAAACAAAATTTAATACAATAATAAATAGTTTATTTGATGATAAACTAAAAAAAATAATATTGGACACAATAGATAGGAAATTTGAATAATGAACGATTATAAAAATGATTTTCCTTTATTAAAGGATAACAACATAATATATCTTGATAGTGGTGCGACTTCGCAAAAACCACTATGCGTTATTGATGCCGAAAATGAGTTTTACAAAAAATATAATGCAAATCCTTATCGTGGAGCTTATGATTTAAGTGTTAAAGCAACAAATAAATACCGCGAAGCAAGACACGAAGTTTCAAAATTTATTAATAGCAAATACGATGAAGAAATTATATTCACAAAAAATGCAACCGAAGCCTTAAATCTTGTTGCATACACTTATGGACTTGATAACTTGCAAGAAAATGACAAAGTTGTTTTATCTATTATGGAACACCACTCTAACCTTGTTCCTTGGCAAAAAATATCAAAACAAAAAAATGCAAAATTAGAATATATGTATATCAATAAAAATTTTGAATTAGATAAAGAAGAAATTGATAAAAAAATAACAAGTGATACAAAGATTGTTGGTATTTTGAGTGTTTCTAATGTTTTGGGAACAATAAATGACGTTGAATACATTATTAAAAAAGCTCATAGTGTTGGTGCAAAAGTCGTTGTGGATATTTCACAAAGTATTGCACATATGCCTTTTGATGTACAAAAAACAGATGCTGACTTTGTTGTGTTTTCTGGGCATAAAATGTATGGTCCTCTTGGAATTGGTGTACTTTATGGCAAAAAGGAATTACTTGAAAATATGTCCCCATTTTTAATGGGTGGAGATATGATTGAATATGTTTATGAACAAACAACAACATTTGCTCCCCTTCCACACAAATTTGAAGCAGGAACACAAAATGTTGCAGGTGCTGTTGGACTTATGACTGCAATAAAATATATTCAAAGTATTGGCTATAACAAAATTGAATCTATTGAAAAAGAATTATCAAATTATGCTTATCAAGAATTAATCAAATTACCATACATTGACTTATACTGTCCAAAAGATGAATCAAAGAGAAGCGAAGTTATATCTTTTAACATAAAAGGTATTCACCCACATGATGTTTCCACAATGCTTGATTTTTCTCACATATGTATCCGTGCAGGAAATCATTGTGCACAACCACTTATGCGTTATTTGGGAATTGATAGCACTTGTAGAATTAGTTTCTCGTTTTATAACACAAAAGATGATATTGATAAACTCATTGTTGCATTAAATGGAATTTACAAAAAATTTGAAAAATATATAAAGGTGGCAAAATAATGGAACAATTTGATGATATGTACGCAGACTTAATTATGGAACATTCTATGAATAGTCCAAACAAGAAAAATATTGATTCTCCAACTTGTTCACTTAAAGGTCATAACCCTAATTGTGGAGATGAAATTGAACTTGAAGTTAAGCTTAATGATGATAAAATTGAAGATATGTCATTTATTGGTCATGGTTGTGCTATTTCCCAAAGTTCAACATCTATAATGATAGACACATTGCGAGGGAAAACACTAACCGAAGCAAAAAATATTATTACTATATTTTTAAAAATGATAAGACGAGAAAATTTAACAAATGAAGAAAAAGATTTACTTAAAGACAGTATTGCTTTTGAAAATATTTCAAATATGCCAGCAAGAGTTAAATGTGTTGAACTTGCTTGGCGTACATTAGATGATATGCTTAATAAAAAAAATATCTAGCATTTGCTAGATATTTTTATTTTTTATTAATAGAAATTACGCTTTTTGTATACGCCTACTAAAAAGGCACAGAAACCTGCAAGTGCGATTGCACCAAGTCCAACACCTATCCAAAGCACTACACCTTCATATGGTGATTTTTCATATACATGCAAAGTTATAGTTTGTGTGGTAACTTTTGTATTATCATTTAGAACTGCATATATTTCATAATCGCCTGCATCTTTAAATTTGTACTTGAATTTGCCATTTGAAGTTCCAACAACATTTCCATTAACAAACCATGTTACTTGTGGATTTGGAGTTGTTAAATATTCAGAATCAGTAAATATATCAAATTCAATAGTTTTATCTTGGCTATATTGTGTTAAAAGTTTTGTTTCATCAATAACCAAATTATCTATTGGTGCATACACGATATCAACATATCTTTCTAAATCACTAACATTGTTAAACTTATCAGTTGCAATGTATGCTATTTTGTATGTACCTATTTTTGATGTATCAACTCTATCAACTTCATTGTATATTGTTGAGCCGTTTATCTTAAAGTAAATTTTTATTACTAATGTAATATCATTTGACTTGGTTGTTTCAGTTAATATATCATCTGTTGAATTGTCTGTTATAACATAACCTTGTTCAACATAATTACCACCTGCGTAAAATTCATATCTTGATTCACCCTTTAATGTTATTTTTGGTTTAACTTGGTCAGTTATATTAACTTTATATTTAAAATTATATTTTATGTCTTCATTTTGTTTGTGAACAAACTCAAAATTTATTTCATATTCACCAAATGAATTAAGAAGTATTCCTGTTTTTCCACTATAATTATTTGTTGAATCATTAATCTTATAAGTAAT
>CALDLU010000121.1:0-2686 GCA_937915245.1 uncultured Clostridia bacterium
AATATAATAATATTTGTTTTTTTACTTAATTTTTTCATAGTTATATATTTTATTATTTTATATTTATTTGTCAATTATTTTAGATTATTAGATTTTTTTATTCGTTAAAATATTTTGAATTTATTTTATATTCAATAAATAATATTTCAGACATTTGCTCTGGTGTTTCTTTTAGTCCATTTAATATCCAAGTTTTTGTCATTGCCTTAATTCCACCGACATAAAACGCCATATGATAAATTCTTTCATTATATCTAAATTTATCAGCAATATTACTATTGTTAACAATGGAAATATAATTTATAAAATCATTTTTCTCCATAAATGTTTGCTCATTTGTAGATAGATATGCTTTAAAAAAATCTTTATTTTTATATAAAAAATTAAATAACTCAATAAAAACATTTTTGTCCAAAATCTGTTTTGGGTTAAATATATTAGATATACTTTTTGATAAAGATTCTTCAACTTTTAGTTAAAGCAGTCAAAGAAAGTAAAGTTGTTTAATATCACAAATTGCAAATATTATCAAGTTGTGTTATAATGATTTTGTAATAATTTAATGGAGAAAAATAACGATAGATTTGCACCAACATTTAACATTATCTGAAATCCAAACAAACCAATGCTTGCAAATATATTAATAAAGCGTGGTCTTGGAAAAACAATAACTGAAGTTATAAAAACATATATATCACAAAATGCCAGATGATAAATTAAAAACAGTTAATGTGATTAAAAAACTTTCCCAAATTATGGGTTTAAACCAAGTAACAGTGATGTAACTTTGCTTGACAAAGTAAAACTTTATGAAATATAAAAAGGAGAAGCGTATGGAAAAGATATGTCAAAGTTGTGGTATGCCAATGACAAGCAATGACCAATTTTCAAAAAACAAAGATGGTAGTGTAAATCAAGATTATTGTAAATATTGTTATGATAATGGCAAATTTATTGATGATGTAAGTATGGAAGAATACATCAATATGTGTTCAAAATTTGGCGAACAAGCAGGAATGACGAACGAACAAATGAAAGAGTTTTGTGAAAAACTTTTCCCAACTTTAAAGCGTTGGAAAAGATAATTTTTATAAAAAAGGAAGGTAATTATGAAAATAGAAAACGAAGTTACAGTTTTAAACATTAACAAAGATGAGTTTATCAAAAAAATTTTGAATGCAGGTGGTAAAGAAGTTACAAAAGAATTAAAGCAAATTAGATGTGTGTATGATTTTAACCCTGTAAATAGAAACAAATGGATAAGATTAAGAACCAACGGACAAAAGAACACCTTAACTATAAAAGAATTGAATGGCAATAGCAAAATGGGTGCAAAGGAACTTGAAATTGAAGTTTCAGATTTTGAAGAAACAAACAGAATACTAAACGAACTTGGCTATCATTATAGAAATAGACAAGAAAATTATAGACATATATTTAATTTTGATGGTGCAGAGATTTCAATAGACACATGGCCACAAATTGAACCATATGCAGAAATTGAAGCTGATACAAAAGAAGATATTGAAAGAATATTAAAGAAACTTGATATAAAACCAAATCAAGTAACAGAATTAGATGTATGTTCAATATATAAAGAACTTTATAATATTGATATTTTAAAAATAAAAGAATTAAAATTCTAAAAAACTCAACCCCCGATAAGAAAAAACAACTTATCGGGGGTTTTGTGTAAAAATTATAAAAATTAGAGTAAATTATACTTTTTGTGTATTATAATATGTCCAAAATACAATATACAAAAGTAAAAGGGAGATATTATGAGTGAAGAAGAAGCGAAAAAACTCTTAAAAAGCTACAAATATAACGAACTAACAATAAAACAGCGAGAAAAACATATTGAACAATTAAAAGAAATGTTAAAAAACTATATAAACAGACAAAAAGAAATAAAAAGTTTGACAAATATTGAACTTGACGATGCAGACATAAGAGAATTGCTTGCAGAACAAAAAAGAGAAGAACAACAGTTAATCAAAGATATGAAAATGAAAAACAAACTAGTTGCAATGATTAACAATCTAAAACAACCAAGCAAAGCAATTCTATTTGGGAAATATATTCTTAATATGTCCTTTGATGAAGTTGCAAGAGATTTGTATTATTCATCAAAAAGAATTTATCAATTACACAAAATAGCCATAGAAGAATTTGCAGCAACATACAAGGAATTGTAGCACATTTCTGTGTGAAAATCGTTTAAGAAATTTTTGTAAAAAGCAAAAATAACTCGCACCAAACATAAAATTAACTCTAACTAAATAATATAGTAAAGTTGTATTATTTTTTGAGGTATGTCTATGGTTCCAGAGAAAATTGAGAAAATAAAACAGAGATTAAAGGGTATAATAAAAGAAAGGAGCATTTCTTATAACGAATTAGCAACAATGGCAGATATATCTGATACTTGCATTAGAAATTGGTTTGGTAAAAGAAATTATATTCCAAGGATTGATTCTTTATTAAAAATATGTGAAGCATTGGGAATAGATGAGTACGACTTATTTGTAGATGCCGAAGATAAAAATTTGTATCCGTTGAATAAACAAGAGATTATTTTATACAATGAATGGAAAAGTTTGAATAGTAAACAAAAGGAAGCATTAATAAATTTTTTAAAATGTTTTAAGTAAACTAATGAATAAGGTTAATAAGAATTTAAAAC
>CALDLU010000122.1:0-3154 GCA_937915245.1 uncultured Clostridia bacterium
GTTATTGGTTGTATTCCAACAATGCTTTTAATGATTGTACTTTTCCCTGCCCCATTTGGTCCCAAAAAGCCAAAGATTTCGCCACCATTTACTTCCAAATTTGCTTTGTAAACTGCATACACATCACTTGATGAATATCTTTTTGTTAAATCTTTTATTATAAGTTTATTTACATTTTCTTCATACATAGGTTCTTCTTCACTCCTTCCATTTAACTGACACATAAGTGCCAATTTGTCTTGTCTTATTTTTTTGTGCCTTTGCAACATATCATAATGGTTGTCTGCAATAGTAAAGAATTGTTCAAACAAGAACCAAACTCCAAGCCCCATCAAGCAGTAAACCAAGAAAAATAAAAATTGATATAATGGATAAAATGTAAATGTCAACTTGCCAATCTTGAAAGACAACACAACATCTCTCAAATCTTTTGCCCATTGTCCCAACTTGTCGGCAATAAAGTCTGAATTTATAAAGAAGAAGTCGACTTCACCATAATTGCTAAACCAAGCATTTACAATTAACACAAGCAAAAAGTACATCAAAAAACCAATCATTGCATTTTTAAAATCTTTAAGTTTTGGTCTTTTATATACTCCCAAAGCAACAATTAAAACTGGCATAAAGAAAGCACAATAGTGATTTACCCAAAAGTTTACAATTCGTGAACTGAGCATATATGCATCATTATAATTTGGCATTATCATTGCAAGGAATGCACCAAAAACATTTATGAAAAGCGTAAAGTAGAACAACTTGTCCATTTTAAAAATAAGACACAATGGTACCAAAAACATTGCAGTGTTGCAAAGGTGCAAAGGCCAAGATGTTGGATGTAATAAAGTTTCAAAGGTGTAACTTCTTGTATAGATTATCATTGTTCCAAGTGCGATATATACAAGGCATAGTTTTATAAAATCTTTACTTTTGTTTCGTAACAAGAAATATATAACAAAAGGAATAACAACTGATAAATATAAAACAAATCTGTGATAAAGCGACAATTTTTTTACGGTTTCGGTAACATTGCCATATCCAAACAAAAGTTGGAAAGCATAGTTTGGTATTGTGCAAAACAACATTGGAACAATAAGGCAAGAATATGCTATCCACAACTTTTTTGTTGAACTAAATTTTCCGTTTTGCCAAAATATCATAAAAGAATACATTAAGCAAATGCCAAGCATAAGTGCATAAATAAGTGTTCTTCCATCAAAGTGTTGTGTAACATCTATTCCACCAATACCCCAAATTTGTGGAACAAATGTTAATAAGTTTAACAAACTTACAGGTAAAGCAAAGAACTTTACAAAATGGACAATAACTTTGTTATCCTTAAAATAAGGATATATAATAAGTAACAATATGCTTGCAAATTGAAACCAAATAGCAAACAAACTAATAAATGTTAAGAATCCGTTTGGAAGTGGACTATTTGCAAAAAGTACAGTTCGTGATATTTGTTCACTACCAGAATAATACCATAGACAAAATATACCTGCAAGAGCAAGCGATATTGTCTTAAAAAATCTAATTTCGTTTTTCTTTTTATATAAAAATCGCCAAACAAGGAACATACCGATGCTTGCCAAAATAAAAGTTAGATAATATATGGATAAAAACATTTTGTCCTCTGTAAAATAAAAATTTTAATCTATAAACAAGATAACACAATATTACTATTTTGTAAACATCTTTTGACACAAAGCAACAAATTCCGTATTGCCATCGCCACCTTGAATACAAGATTTTTTTACTTCCAAGACATTTATATTATGAATAAGAAAATCGTTCTTTACTTGCTCTACTACACTTTTATGCAACTTTTCATCTTTAATAATTCCCTTATGTTTTTTTGCTTCACTTTTTCCACATTCAAATTGTGGTTTTATCAAAATAATCATAAAATCACCAGCATTTAACAATTCACTTATTTTTGCAGATATTTTTGTAAGAGAAATAAAAGAAACATCACAAACAATAAAATCAATATCTTCAACTTTGTTTTTTTCAAGTGTTCTTATATCTGTGTTTTCCATTACAACAACTCTTTTGTCTTGTTTTAAACTGCTGTCAAGTTGACTTGTTCCAACATCAACACTGTATACTTTTTTTGCTCCATTTTGTAATGCACAATCGGTAAATCCCCCTGTTGAAGAACCAATGTCTAAAACTATTTTATCTTTTATACTAACATTAAAATCTTTCAATGCACCAAAGAGTTTTAGTCCTGCTCTTGACACAAATGGGCATATGTTTTTTACTTCAATTTTTTCATTTCCACTAACCAAAAATCCTGCTTTGTTTATAACCTTTCCATCAACCAAAACATTGTTTTCTTTTATCAAATTATTTGCCTTGCTTCTTGTTGAACAAATACCACTTTGAACCAAAAATATATCCAATCTTTTCATATGTACATATTAACATATATCAAATATTTTTAAAAGAAAAAACCTTACAAAATTGTAAGGCTTTTTGTTATTCTTTTTTATTTTCATTTTGTTTTTCTAGCAATTTTGATTGTGTAATATAGTCGATTGCAATAAGACCTGCCGAAATTAAAAGTGCAACTGCCATAACTATACATATATAATTAAACACCCAAAATGCCAAAATAATACTAAATATTGCAATAATACAATTACAAATAAATGTTGTTACAACAAATGCTTGATTTTCATAAATATTGCCAGGCTTTGTTCTGCAACTACGGAGTGACAAACTTGAAAATGTTAATGCAAAAACAGAGAATAGAATTATAAACACAATTACCATAAAAAGTGTTGCATAACTACCCTTATCCAAGGTGTCATTATTTATTGTTGATGTCGCATACAAGTAAAACAGTCCGGATATTATATACAATGCATAACTAACAATGTTTATAATAAGACCCGAGAATAAATTCTTTCTTTTTTTTGAGTACATTTTTACTACCTTTTAATGAAAATAATTTTACAAGAAATTAAGCAAATTGTCAATGAATAATGTACCCATATTTTTGCTATTTACTTATAATTTTTTTATATGTACATTCTAAACCTTCTGATGGGTGATAACTCCAAGTAACACTAACTAGTCCAAATGTTTCTGTTTGCTTGCCTTGTAAATAACTTGTTCTTAACATCTCTTGATATACATACTCTGGGAA
>CALDLU010000123.1:0-2789 GCA_937915245.1 uncultured Clostridia bacterium
AGGAAATATATTATGGATTTATTTAAGACTTGGCTTGTTGAATACCCAATTGCTCATCGTGGGCTCCATACCGATGAAATGCCAGAAAACTCTCTTGGTGCTTTTCAAAATGCAATAGACAATGGCTACCCTATTGAACTTGATGTTCATCTCACTTGTGATGGAACAGTTGTTGTTTTTCACGATGATAGTTTGGCAAGAGTAACTAACAAAGATGGCTATGTTAAAAATCTAACAAAAGACACATTAAAAGACTATTCACTTTTTGGAACAAAATACACTATTCCAACATTTAAAGAAGTATTAGATTTGGTTGCCGGACAAGTTCCAATTTTAATTGAAGTGAAAAATACAGGCAAAGTTGGCGAACTTGAAAGTGCCTTACTTAAAATATTAAAAGATTACACTGGCGAATATGCTATTCAAAGTTTTAACCCTTATGTTCTTGAATGGTTTAAGAAAAATGCCCCACAAATTGCAAGAGGTCAACTTGCTGGATATTTTAAGGGTGAAAAATTATCTTTTATCAAAAAGTTTGCATTAAAGCGTATGCTTCTTAACAAAAAAATATCTTGCCCTGACTTTATATCATATGATGCAAGAAATGTGCCAAATAGATTTGTAAAAAAATATAAAAAATTACCACTTCTTGTTTGGTGTGTTCGCAGTCAAGATGAATATCTTAAAAAAGTCAAATATTGCGATAATATAATCTTTGAGAACTTTGAACCAAAGATTTAATTTATTTAAAAAACAAAAATGTAGTCAGTTGACTACATTTTTTTGTGTGTATTAAACTTGTGGAAAATTTGATAATACTTTTACCTTTGAATTTGTTAATTCTCTAAATGTTTTAATAATATTTGTATATCTTGAATCATACATAATGTCAATATTATCATCTTCATTAAAATCTGTGAATAATACTTTTGAAAATAGTTCTTCCCTTTCCTTATCTATAATAGCATCATAGAAAATATCATTTATATATCTTTGATAATATTCTTTATCGTCTTGACTATAACCCTTTGCCATATATCCATACATTCTGTTATTCCACATACATATAACATAAACCTTATCATAATTGTTATTTTGAAATCCCATTTCAAAAAATTTCTCAATTCCAAATATTTGTAAATCATCTACACTTACTATAAATACTAACTTTCTCATTTTATTTTTTCTCCTTAAAATTTTACCATTCAACAATTTTGCCATTCTCATAATGCCAAAATTGCCCTTTTTCTGTTGGTTGATTTATGCTATACCAATATGTCTGTGAAATATAATCCCCATCACTCCACCCTGATGGTTTACTAGTTGCTTCACTATAAATTTTTAAACTTTTTGAACAATCAGAAAATGTATACCTATTTATAGTCGTTACGCTCTTGGGTATTAGTAAGCATCTTAAACTTGTACATCCAGAGAATGTAAATGCCTCATCTAAGGTTACATTTTCTGGCAATATTAAATCTATTGCCAATTTATTATTAATATATAATTTGTGTGCATATTGCAATGGATTACACACATTATAATAACACTTAAGATCAACAAATCTAATCTTACACCATGATACAATGTCCGTAATGCTGATTTTTTTTAATCCTACACACCCATAAAATGCATCAATACCAACATGTGTCAAGCTATCAGGAATATAAATACTTTCCAAACTCTTGCAATCATAAAAGGCATAATATCCTATATCAGTACAATCATCTGCAATTTCTATTTGAGTTTTCGTTTTATCTAATAGAGTTAACAATTTTTTTACTTTAATATTTGAATCATTATTAATATAATATACAACACTATCTTTATCTTTTATTATATTTGATTTTTCATTTTTATTTGTATGCACTATCATTGCATAGTATCCAATATAACCATTATCACTTGTCCCCTTATTTATTGTTAGATATGTACTTAAATTATAAACTTCAGCCAATGCATAGCATCCACTAAAAGCATCCGCCCCTATACTTATTACACTTGCAGGAATTGTTATGCTAGTCAAACGGCATCCAGCAAATGCTGATTTACCAATTTTTATTACACTTATTGGAATTATTGTACTATAACTTCCAAAAAGCAATTCATTTGTTTTTGTTTCAATTATTGCATTGCAATTATCACGGCTATCATAAATTTTATTATTTTCGTTAACAATAATATCCTTTATATCAATACACCTATGAAAAGTGCCCTCTCCTATACTTGTTACACTACTAGGTATACTTATGCTCATTAATGAACTGCAATCAGAAAAGGCACTACTACCTATACTTGTTACACCATTAGGTATATTTATGCTTATTAATGAACTGCAATCAGAAAAGGCATAATCATCAATTGTAGTAATTGTGTTTGGCAAGGTTATACTTATTAAATTTCGACATATAAAATCTGAACTATCCGGATTATTAGCAAATCCATATTTAACAATTGTTGTAACAGGTTTGCCGTTGTAACTTGATGGAATGACAATATTTGAAAGATGATTCGCAAATCCTACCCCAACTCCATATGTTCCATCATCAAGTGGATAAAAAGCAAGACCTTGTGGGTTATTATCTGCAGATGTTGTTGTGTCAGTTGATTTTAGTTCACTAATAGCAATGAGATTTTGCCAATCACTATCTCCAACATAGTGCCATTGGATATAGTCAGCAGTTGTTCTAAATTCAACTTGTTTTCCATTTATGCCAGCATCTCCTTTGTAAGTTTCACCTAATGTTTGTTTAATTTCATCAACAGAAATCGCATTGTACCAAGAATCT
>CALDLU010000124.1:0-4650 GCA_937915245.1 uncultured Clostridia bacterium
TTTTCATACTTCACCTTCTTTAATTGTGAAAGTATTTCTTCTTGCAATCTATTACCTTCCGCAAATAAATCATTCAACTCATTTTGATATGTTGTCATCTTTTCATTAAATTCTTCAGGTGTTAAATCAACATACTCAATTTTAACATCAAAGTATTGACCAGCGGCAAGTGAATAATTTTTTTCTTTTATTTGGTCATATGTTACCGAAACTGTGAAATCCTCTTCAACCTTATGTTCAATAAAAACATTAACGATTTTATCAAGTTCTTCTTGGCTCAATACTGTCTTTTGGTTCTTACCCACCTTTTCTTTTGTTCCGAGTTTAGAAGCGTCCATTAAAAGAACTTCACCATCAGAATTTGTTTTATCAACAAATAAAACCGATACATTTGTTCCAGTATTGGCAAAGATATTTGATGGCATTGAGATAACACCACGAAGCCATTTATTATCAATGATTTTTTCTCTAATTTTTCTTTCAATACCACTTTTAGCGGTTATAAAGCCTGTTGGAACTACTATTGCGGCTTTACCACCATCTTTTAATGAATACAAAATATGTTGGATAAAACAAAGATATATTGCCATTTTGTCTTTGTCTTTGTTTGGTATATTTGGAACTCCTGCGAAAAATCTTTGAGTATTTTTCCAATCATTTTCTATTTTATCTCTTGATGAAGAAAAGTCTGTTTTAAAAGGTGGATTTGATGTTATAAAGTCAAATTGTTTTAATCCTGATGTTTCATCATCTTTAATTTTATAATGAGCTGGACTTGTTAAAGTATCGCCTTCAATGATATTTTCAAGAGATTCCTTTAACCCGTTTAAAAGCATATTTATTCTTAAAAATCTTGATGATTTTTGTGAAATATCTTGTGTATAAACTCTTGCTTTGTTACCAAATTTTCCATTTCCTAATTCGTGTGCCAAATGCAAAACAAGTGAACCTGAACCAGCACTTGGGTCATATATTTCGTATATTTTATCTTCTACACCTGACATGTGAACAAGAATTTTGGCAATAGCACTTGATAGTGCTTGTGGCGTAAAGTATTCAGCATATGTTCCGCTTGCAACATTGTAGTTTGAAATTAAATATTCAAAAATTGTGCTAAAGAAGTCGTAACTTCCTTTTATTGTTTCACCAAAATCAAATCTATCTCTTGTGATGTATGAGAAGATGTTTCTAACAAAACCATTTCTTTTTGATGGCTCTACATATTCAGTAATTGATGTAAACAATGGTTTTTTGCTACCTTCTGCTGTTTCAACACTGAAAGATGTGTTTTGTGGATAATTTGAAATTCTTTTTAAAGTTTCATCAAATTGTTTATAAAAGTCATCATCATTTAAGTGGTTTACTAAATAATCAATGGTATCTTCGTAAGCAAAGGCAACATCTTGTGGATATGTGTTATAAAATGCGTCCAAATAATCATTTTCATTCTTTATAATTTCATTAAAGTCAACGCCTAATTCTTGTGCAAAATGTTTTAAATTTGCAGTAAATTTGTCATTCAAGAATTTGTAAAGGAAAACAGAAGTAACGACTATTTCTTCACCTGCTGTATTCGATAAACCATTTTGAGAACATAGTCCTTGTAAGTCATCAATGATTTCTTTAATGTTATTCTCTAACTCTACATAATTTGTCATTTTTTCATCTCCTAATTATCATCTCTATATAACAATAAATTGATATATAAATTTTCCAAAATATCATCATACGAAGATTTTATTGCCGTAAACAATTTAGCCTTTACAAGTTCTATTGTTACTTTTGTTTTTGTTGTATCAACAAATCCTTTCTTACCCTGAACAATCAAAGCGTCATCGTAAATTATATCTTTAATATTATTGTATATAATTGCAAGCACTTTTTCTAAAACCGAACGGTCAATATCAGTTTCTACCACACAATCACTCAATGTTTTAACAAAACCATAACTTCCACCGTAGGTTCTTGATAATCTTTCATTTTCTTCATTGATTTTTTTGCTTTCTTCAAGTGCTTTTTTAAGTTCATCGGTCAGTTCATCAACACTCTCATATTCAAACATTTGCAATCTTTCAAATATCTTCTTTAACAATGTTTCAAGTTTTTGAACCTTAATATCTTTTTTGTTCTTGTTTTTACGAATTTCGTCTTGAACCTTTCCTACAACATCTTTAATCTTATCGTAATCTTCTGGGGTTAATGTAAATTTACTTAAATCAAGTATTGAAATCTTTGTTTTTATAAATTCATATATAACATTTACAACTTCATCATTATTCATAATATCAAGCGTATTTAGTGTTTGAGTTGTTAAATTTATAAATGAAATTCTATCATTAACCGCTTTTAGATATTTGTTTACTTTGTCATCATCAATTAACTCTGAGTATTCTGTTGCTCTTGACAACTTAAACTCTATTGAACATTCCTTAACAGATGTTAACAGCTTTTTAATTTTTAACAATGCTTCTTTATTAAAATACTGCATCATATTGACAAATTGCTCAATATTATCTGTTGCTATGAATGTTTTTAGGTCATTGACTAACTTATCAAATTTCTTTTTGATGTCTTCCTTGTCAACTACCAATCCAGACAAAGATACTTCTTCATCTCCATCTTCATTCATATCAGCTTCTAGTTCTTTGATATAAGCGTCCAAAGTGTTGTTATATTCTTTTTCAATATCAACAAAATCTACTATGTAACCATATTTATAAACTTTTCCAGTTGGGCTTTTGTATGGCCTATTTACTCTTGAAATTGTTTGTAATAATGATTGAGCCTTTGGTCCTCTTAAAAGATACATTTTCTTTAATCTTTTAACATCATAACCTGTTGTAAGCATATAATGAACAACCAATATGTCTGGATAACCATTTTCTCTAAAATTGATTTGATTTTGTTTGTTTATATCGCTTTGAATAGCATTATTTTCACTATCTGACAAAACCAAACCAGTTGTTATCTTGCTATTTTTTCTAAACCATTCATGGATTAGTTTTGCCTGTTGGTTTGAACGACAAACAATCATTCCACCGATACTGTCATCGGTATTGATAAATCTAAATTGTCTGAAATCTTTTTCTATGTATTTACTAATGCTTTCTATGTAATCATCAGATTCGTAAACATCTTTACTGTTTAAATCTTGGTTTTCAATATCAAGGTTTTCTCTAATTTCCGCCTTTGCAGTAGTATCAATTTGTTCCTTTTTAATTCTTAATGTATAACCATCAGCAATGGATTTATCATAAAAATATTTATGAATATAATCTCCAAACTTCAAATTAGAACGTTCTTTTTTTGTTAATAATGGTGTTCCAGTCATTGCAATGTAAATACCATTACTATCACAAGTCATTAAATTCTTAAAAAATTCCCCATGAACATTATACGAACGGTGTGCTTCATCAACAAAAAATATTCTTTGGACTTTAACATTGTAATCATTCTCAACTTTTGGCATTTTTGACTCTTCCATTAGTTTCTGAACATTTACAATGCAAATCGTTCCAATACCATCATTTTTACTATCCAAAGGTTTTTTCAATTCTTTTGCAAACTCTGTCTTATTGCTTACATTTATAACAGTAAAACCTCTATTTGAAAATTCAGTTGTTGCTTGTCGCATTAAATCAAGTCTATCAACAACAAAGAAGAAACGAGTATTTATGCCCTTTTTCGCAAAATAGTCTTTTATTATACGATTTGAATATGCACTTAATGCTGTTTTGCCTGAACCCTGAGTATGCCAAATAATACCATTTTTGTCCTTTTCACCCATTCTTTTTATAATAGCCCTTGTGGCAAAAAATTGTGGGTATCTCATAATGTGTTTCTGTTTAATTGGCAATTCTTCGTATGTGTTAGTTGTTGCATTATATTTTTTCTTAATTTCAGTTAAGAACATAATACCATACCTTAACATATACATAAATCTTTCTTTATCAAAGAATGATGTAATAAATCTGTTGCAAGGTGTTAAATCTGAAAGATTTGTCATAAATTCTGGACTATCAACTTCATCTGGATTGTATCCACCATCTTTTACAACATATCTTATAGTTTCATTATCTATTGTTTTTAATTTATAATTAGCATGATAACCTTGTATATCTTCTCTAAAAAATGAGAATGAAGTGCTTTGACCATTAGGGGTTGTATAGAATGAGCCCGCTTTTACATCTTCTGCAATATCATCATCGGCTTCTTCATATTCCATATTATTAGAAAATGCTGTAATTTGAATAAGATTAAAATATTTTTTATAGTCATCATTTTTTAATCTTTTGTTTATCATTCTCTCAAATTCAACTTGTATTCCACCAGAATTGTTTGGGTGTTTTACTTCCAAAAATGCGAGTGGAATTCCATTGATTAAAATGTTTATATCTGGTCTAAAAGAGCCTTCTTCGGTATTCTCTTTTATACTAAAAGGCAATTCACCTACGACTGCAAAGTCGTTATTAGTAATATCTTCAAAATCAATAAGTTTAATTGCATATTCAGTAGATGTTAATCTTTTATATAGTTCTTTTCCTAAATCATTAAATTTCATAAGACTATGAATTTCATCAATCAAGGAAAATACTTCTTCATTTGTTAATTCAATATTGTTTATTTTTTCTATTGCTGTTTTAAATCTAT